>DCHD01000034.1 GCA_002315565.1 Solobacterium sp. UBA1761
ACTGATTTAAGAGAGAAAATTTTAGGATTCAAGTACCAATTTTTATAAGAATTTTTATTAGAATAATTATTGGTCTTTTAGAAAATATTGTATAATTTAATTAGAAAGTGACAGTGGCCGGTAGACTGATACTGGATGTGCAGATTGATGCGAGCTCTCACTTTTTCTTTTACTTAAGATATGAAGTATTTATTTATAGATGAATCAATTGATTCAAAATATTATGTAGTAGGTGGAATTCTTGTTGATAACGAGAACGATCTTTTGCTTGTTTATAATCAATTTAAAAAACAAGTACTAAATATGTCTTTAACCAATAAACAAAAGAAACAGATTACTACTGAATTTAAATCAACATTAATGGATAGAACATATCCTGCTATTAAAAGAAAATTTCTTTATAAACTTAGATCGCTTGACTGTAAAATTGTATATTCCTATAAAACAATAAATGAAAAAATAAACAAAGATTTTAGTGAAAGAACATATATAGAATTACTATCTAATATAGTTGACTCAATTAATGATAATGTTGTAATTGTGACTTTTGATAATTTTAGTAATGTTAAATTTGAAGAGAATATCATTGAAACAATAAGCAAGCTTCCTAATGTTAAATCAATAAAGAAAGACTATTCCTACAACAATAAGGGATTACAATTTGCAGATAATGTAGTAGGGGGTTATTAGAAGAAAACTATCAGATATAGATGAGAATAATTTCTATGATATTGTTTCTAATATAGTTGTCAGTATAGAAAATAACAAATAGAAAAATGATACAAAATTTTATTATTGAGTGCTCTTTAAACGAACCGAACTTGTCCAACACATTTCAGTGTTTATGCCTTTCTTGATTATAAAGAAGGGCTTTTTATTAGAAAGATATCGCGCTGTTTTAATATCAGAATATTTAGAAGAAGGTTTTTATGGGAAAGTTCAAAAATATAAATTAAAATCTGTTAGTACGATTGCAAGGAAGCGCCATTAAGCATAAAATATTAAACGAGTGCTTTTTGCCAATATTCAGCTGTTTGACATAAGCTGATGATTAACAGCAAAAGTAATTTACGGAAGATTTGTAAAATGAAAAGAAAAAAATGTTTATCTATTTTTATATGCTTATTAATAATATTTTCTTTATGTCCAGAAAATATTATCAAGGCTGAAGAAACTCAGATACAGGTTGATGAATATGATGGCAAGACTATTCGCTTTGATGAAGGTGGAGAAATCCTGGTAGATACATTAGCGGAAGCTTTTAACTGGATTAAGAGCAGAGAAAATAATACTTCTTATAGATATGAGATTTTATTGAACAAAAACTGTGAAGCACCAAAAAATATTAAAAATACCAATGATTATGAACTGATAGTACCAAGCGGTGTAAATGTAACAATTGACCTAAATGGTTACACAATTACTAAAAAGGATGACAAGAACTTCAAATCCTGGAAATCTGCTGCGGTATTTATCAACAGGGGTACGCTTACTATAATGGACTCTTGTGGAGGCGGTAAGATCGTTGGAACCAAGCTCGTTGTTCCTGATAATCTCTCCACTCAGCCATGTGCCATCTACAATGAAGGCGGAACATTGAATATTACCAAAGGGCACTATGACAATAATGCTGTCAGAGTTGATGGCGGGAAAGTGGTTATCAGTGGCGGTACTTTTAAGAATAATGCTGTCAGATATGTATGTGGTAAAGACGGTTCCGTTTTAATTCAGGGCGGAAGATTTGGTGGAACTCCAATACGTTTATCAGGCGATGGAACATATGATGTGGCCGTTACCGGTGGCAGATACACTGAAGAGGCACGTTCAAATGTGAATGGTTATTTAGATTTAGATCATGACTTTAGAGAAGATAAAAAGAGCGATTCGGTTTATTATCTTAAAATTTGCGGTCTTTCTCCTTTAAAGATTACAGATAAAGACGGCAATATTCTGACAGGCAAAGTAACAGTTACATATGGAGATAAATATAAAATTAAAACTACAGGGGTACCTTCCAGTGTTCCTATTACATATTGGTGTGAAGATGAAAAAATAGCATCCGTTGACAGTTTGGGCAATGTAACATTCAATGGAACCGGAATGGGTTTTGTTTACGCTACATCAGAAGAGTATGGTAACTATCTTGCAACAGATGTAATGTGTCAGTTTTACATTCAACCGATTCATCTTACAATTCCGACTTCCAAAGAGGATCTTGTATATGACGGTGAAGAACAGGCAGGAATAGAAATAAATGAAGAAGAGAAAGACTTCTATACAATAACAGGCGATTATAAAGCGACCAACGCAGGAGATTACAGTGCCACTTTTACGCTTAAAGATAAGAAAAATTATGTCTGGGAAATAGATTCTTCAAATACAACAACAAATAACCAGACAATCAATTGGAGCATTGGCAAGAAGGAAATCAATGTAACAGCAGATGATAAAGAAACCCATCTAGGATCAGATCTTAAGGCGTTAACATACACAGGCGATGATCTTTGTTCAACTGACAGCTATTCAGGATCGCTCGTTACGGCAGCAGACAAGAACACAGTTGGAACATCGGATATTACACAGGGCACATTGTCAATAAATGATGGAAACAGTGGAAACAACTATGAAATCAATTTTACTAAGGGTACATATACTGTAAGTACTATACCTTCTGTTAAAAATGACAGTGGAGACAGTATCTTGCTTTACAGCAATCAGATTAAAGATAAAGCTGTTCACATCAGTGGTATAGACCTGGATAATGTTGAAGACGATGATAAGAATTCCTCTAACGGTTACAGCGGAATTGAGGTTTCACACGATGGTCATAAACTTGTTCAGGGAACAGATTATACTGTTGAGAGCGGTTCAGTTCTAATCACTTTAAAAAAGAATTATTTAAAACACAACCTGAAAACAGGAGAAAATCTTTTTGAAATATATATAACAGACAGAACCGGCTATAAGTTTGGTCCATATGAATTAAATATTGACTTTAAAATTCAGTCAGAACCGTATAAGGTAGTCAATACAGGAGTAAAGTAAAATCAGTCAGCTTCTTTTTGCCATAAATCTGGTGGTTACTATTTTTGGTATAATTGAGGCAGAAAATGATTGTCTAAAACACAATTCAATCTAAGATAGGAAGGATGTCTATGAATAGAATAATTGAGAAATTTTCTGCATTTTTTGTAAAAGACAGCACAATGGATATGGCTTTCTTTGGCACGATTCTTATTTTTACAGTCAACATGACTGTAAAAGCACTTATTCCAATGTATTCTCTTCTGGTCTGTGATTCTGTTTTCTATTTATGCCTGGTTTTTCTTTACGTATCATTTAAAAAGCACAATAAAAATGTACAGAAGGGCCTTCTTGGTGCAACTCTTATGTGGTATTTATATGATGAATTAAATTATCTGCTTGGCGGAATTATTTTCAACAGCTATAGTTTTGAGGCTTATGACAATCCTGCAGGTAAAGGTTATCTTGTGCTGAATCTGATCTGTACAGTATTGTTTGCGGGATTGTTTATTAATCATTTTATAATCAATTCTGACCATCACAGTAGCCCTATAAATATTCTTATAAATCAGATTCTTGTGGTTCTTTTCTCTGTATGCAGTATTGTGTCTGCTCCATTCCAGGTATATGTTCTATCAGGAAATACACTTGAAATTATTGAAGGAATCACATGGCAGCTTGGTGTTTCTACTTTGGTTTTACTCATTGCGAGTTATGAATCCAAACTTGATGCATACCGTCTGGACCGTGAAGCGGCAGGATGGACAGAAGAAGCCGGATATCCAAAAGGATATGTTCATCAGAAAGACAGAAAACAATAAGAGACAATTTAATTAATAAACCCTTCTCATATGAGGAGGGTTTATTGTGTTGGCTATATTTTTAAAGAAGACTGCGCTTCCAGAAATCTTCCGAATTTGGATGCGTATGATTTGGTATACTTCAGATCCTTCATCTGAAGGATTTTATCGAGTTCATCTTTGTTGTCGATGTTTGAGTCAAACAACTCAAACTCTATCTCGTAGTCAATCTTTCCCAGATATTCGCATCTGTCGAGACAGAACTGTCCGTATTTATAGTCGTGATAGTTTCTTGTGCAGATAAGATCGCCGATATATTCAGGTTCACCAAGTCTGAACTGATTGAACAGCTCTTTTATTCTTGGATCATTCAGGCTGTTTTCTTTTATCTCAAATTCATATTCTTCTTTGGCATCTATTAGTTTTACCTTTAAAGTAAAGATGTATTTTCCATCGATTTCTCTGATGCGGCAGGCATGACTTCTTGAGCCGGTCAGATAATAATGATTAGTCTGATGAATGGTTGTTAAAGGAAGATTATTGAGGTAATAATCATACAATTCTTCGTTGATCATCATTTTGTATTCTTTTTCAATATGGGGTTTCATCATAATTATTATAGTTAATTTAGTTTATAATGTTAGATATGAAGTCAATTATGAGGTTATACGACAACTGTCGTAATGCGGTCAGAATTTCATACTTTGGATTTTTTCTGATTGCGATTGGATATCTTATACAGAATGAAAGTGTTAATATTTTCTACACTTTTACTAATAGTACCCTTCTGATTATTGCCAAAGGTTCTTATGAACTGGGTAAAATAATCATTCTGAATCTTCCGCTTATCTTTATGGTTAACCTGGTTTGTAAAAGAGCGAACAGTGGTTTTCCGATTATTCTTGCACTTATCGGTTATTGTGCATTCCTGATTACCATTTCTTTATTTGCCGCTTCGACCTATGATTCATATGTCTACAATACAGCAATGGGTGGGCTGATCAAATCTACACTTTCCGGCAATCCGTATGAGACCGGCCTTATCGGTTCGTTTATTGTTGCGATGATTACGAGATTCTCCTATATCGCTTCAAGAAACAAGAACAAGTATACAATTCTTGGATTTTTGAACAAGGATTCTGTTGCGATTATCTATAATCTGATTCTTTCTGCTCTGGCAGGACTTATTATTGCTTATCTTTTCCCTATTGCTTTTGGTTTTTTAGGTAAACTTATCAGTTATATATCCGGAAATCTTGCTGATGCCAGAAGAATTGCCCTTTATGGCTTCGCTGATAGAGTTCTTTCGATTCTCGGACTTGGACAACTTATCCGTTATCCTTTCTGGTATACATCACTTGGCGGATCATATTCATCTATTCTTACCGGTCAGGTTGTTGTAGGTGACATCAATATCTGGAACTATATTCAGGATGCTGCAAGTACTTATTCCGGTGCCGGCAGATTCATTACGCCATATTATGTAATCAATATGTTTGTTGTACCTGGCATATATCTTGGCATGTATTTTTCAATGTCTGACAAGAAAGAAAAGACCTATCATCTGATTCCGATGATTGCGATTATCGGCATGTCGGTTGTCTGTGGCAATCCGCTTCCGGTTGAGCTGTCACTGTTGTTTACAGCACCGCTTTTACTGGTAATCTATCTTGTTGTTGTTTCTGCTGTTTTCCTGGTTATGTCCTATTTCAATATCTATCTGGGCTTTCCTAATGTGTCAAATGAAATAATTGCAGCTATGCCGGGTTCATTCCCTGACTATATCATCAATCTGCGTAACATCAATCTTACTGATGCTGTTACAAAGATTTTCTTTGTGGGAATTGTATTCCTTGTAGTCATGTTCCTTCTGACTCTGCTTTATTACCGTTTCCTGGCTTATGATGTTCTTCAGACCGGCAAGAAGGAAGAATATGCTGTAGAGATTATTGATGCAGTTGGAGGTATTCAGAATATCTCACGCGTAAGCAATGGTTTGCTTAAGGTTAACGTTGAACTTTATGACCTGGAAATTGTATCTGCCAGCAAGGTTCAGAAGATCAGAGCACGAAGAGTTACCGAAACCAAAGAAGGCATTTCAATTGAACTTGGAGTATCCAGTGAGATTATTGCCAGAAATCTGAGCCGTCAGATTAAAAAACAGAAAAAAGAAAAGAAATAAGTTTGAATTCTATTAGGCAGTGTGTTATCATAATTAAGCATTTACGTGGTTCCCTAGCTCAGCTGGCAGAGCAACTGACTCTTAATCAGTGGGTCGAGGGTTCGAATCCCTCGGGAATCACCATTTGTAAACTAAGCCCTCAAAAGGGCTTTTTCTTATGTTGAACAGGTAATGGTAAAATTAGATAGATGATTAAAAGACTTCCGGAAAAACTTAACAGTTTAAGAAAACACTATAAATTCTCTCAGGAATATCTTGCAGGTGTTTTAGGCATCTCTATTTCCGATTACATGGCAATTGAAAACGGCAGGGCTGAACTTAATGATGAGCTGCTTTTTAAGCTGGCTAAACTTTATCGTATTGATGAAAAAGAAATCAGAGACGATGCACTTGAAGTAACACTCTACGATACCGACGATACAACTACTGACCAGATAAATATTGAGTTCTTCATGAAAAGAAACAGATGGTACAGAAGGCTGTTCAGATATATAAAGCGCAACCGCACTGTTCAGTATCTGATGATTATCTTTATACTTGTTTGTCTTGTGACCATGGGGCTTATTGTTAAATATGTGAACAAGCCGCTCATATTTGACATCAGCGAAAGCGACAGACTTTCAGTAAGTGATAATTCTGTTGCCTTTATCGGACTCGATGGAAATCTGAAAGTAACCGGTAAGTATTCAGATGTTTATGAAGAAAAGGTATTGAAGGTTGTATGTGGCGATTCATTTATCGCGACTTTAAAAGATGACGGATCAGTAGGGCTTTACGGTTCTACTGTTGAAGATCGAACATCTGTATCATCTTTAAAAAATATTGTCGATATAACTGCTGCTGATGACCATATTATCCTGACAGATAAATACGGAAAAATTCATACCGTAGGCGGCAACGTTTCAGGTGAACTTAGTATAGAAGAATGGAAAGATGTAACAGGGATCAAAACATTCAAAAACTGTACTGCTGCAACAGATTCAGAAGGTCATCTGGTGTGGGCTGGGGAGCCGGTTGGAAGAAGTCAGTTTAAAAACTACGCCAATCCTCTTGACTATGATGCCAATGAGAATATGACTGTTGTCGTAAAAAATGACGGAACAGTAGATTACAGCGCCTATAATGATCACTATGCTTCTTTAATGGGCTGGAAAGATATTGTCGATGTGGCGTGCGGCGATGACTTTGTTGCCGGATTAAAGAAGGATGGAACAGTTGTTATTTCTTCACTTGATGAAGAAATGGTCAGCGAAGTAAAGAAATGGGAAAACATTTCGGCCATCGATGCCGGCAAAGACTATCTGATCGGTTTTGATGGAGAAAATATCTATGGAACCGGAAAGAACAGTTTCAGCCAGTTTGAAAAAGAAGAAACTGTCAAAGAGAAAAGCGAAACCATAAAACCGGAAACACTTAAAGTAACAATCGGTGAAGAATACATTACCGTTGAGTTTGAACCGGTAAAAAACGCCTATGGTTATCAGGTATCACTTGTTGCCGGAACGACCATTTCCTATGAGATTCATGAGAGTGAAAAAGCGAAATTCCCGGTAACTGACCTAAAGGAAAACAAGTACTATACAATTACAATTGTTTCTTTAGGTAACGAAGGTTATGAAAATTCAGATCCTTATGAATACATCTTCGAATATATTAAACCGGAAATTAAACAGACAGAAGAAGAAAAAGTTCCTGTCTATCATCTTGTAGGCAAGACCAGAAAAGAATTTGAATCTTATCTTGAACAGTATGGCGTTAATATCGAAAGTATCTCTTCAAGTGAAGATGAGATTGACTGCAGTGGTGACAGTGAAGTCATTACCTATGTTGAAGGATACGAAGATGGTGAGAATATCACCAGAAGCCAGCTGAAAGAAAGAAATATCAGTTACAGATACTGTCATCTTCCATTAACCCTGGAAGAAGAGTAACAGTGTTGTAGAATATATAAGGAAACTAAAAGAGGAAACAGATATGATTAAACTTTATAACTCTTATACATTAAAAATAGAAGAATTCAAACCAATCAAACCAAACGAGGTATCAATGTATGTATGTGGTCCTACAGTATACAACCACGCCCATATCGGCAATGCCCGTCCTATCGTTGTGTTTGATACATTAAGAAGAGTATTTGAAGCCAACGGCTACAAGGTTAAGTTTGTCTCAAACTTTACTGACGTCGATGACAAGATCATCAACAAGGCTATTGAAGAAGGTGTATCAGAAAAAGAAGTAGCTGAAAGATATATTGAAGCCTACAACAATGTCAGAAAAGCTCTGAATGTTATACCGGTTGATGTTACTCCTAGAGTTACTGAAACTATGCCGGAAATCATTGAGTTTATCGACAAACTCGTTGAAAACGGTAGTGCCTATGAAGTAAACGGCGATGTTTATTTCTCAGTAGATGCTGATCCAAAATATGGCGAACTGTCTCATCAGAAGATTGAAGAACTTGATGCCGGCAGCCGTGTTGAAGAAAACACTCAGAAGAAAAATCCATTTGACTTTGCATTATGGAAGAAGACTGAAAAGGGTATCAAGTGGGATTCTCCTTGGGGTGAAGGCAGACCTGGCTGGCATACAGAATGTGTCGTAATGATCGGCAAGGAATTCAACCATGGAATGATCGATATTCATGGCGGCGGCAAAGACCTTAAATTCCCTCATCACGAAAACGAAGTAGCTCAGTCTGAATGCTGCAACGGTCATCATCTGGCCAACTACTGGATTCATAACGGTATGCTGGAAACAGCCGGCGGCAAGATGTCCAAGTCTTTAGGCAATACTCAGTGGGCTAAGGATGTAATTGAACTCAATGGTGCAAATCTTACAAGATGGCTATTATTAAGTGCAAAATACAGAGATGCTCTGATTTATTCAGATGAAACCTGGGAGACTTCAAGAACTGAACTGGGCAAGATTGAAACTGTCCTGAAACAGACTGAACTAAAGACTCAGGTAAATGATGTTGCCTTTGGCGATGCCTATAATGAAGAAAAATACAACGAATTCATTGAACAGATGAATGATGACCTCAATACACCTAATGCCTATATGGTTATCTTTGACACTGTCAAACTTTTAAACCAGGCCTTAAGACAAAGAGAAATTGATTATAAGGATGTAGAAAAACAGTACAACGCATTAAAGAAAATGCTTTATGTACTGGGCATCTATATTGATGAACTTAAACTAAGCAAAGAAGATAAAGAAACATATAATGCCTGGTCAAAAGCCAAGGCTGAAAAAGACTTTGAAACTGCTGATAAATATAGAGCAGTACTTTCAGAAAAAGGAATTCTATAGTGGATATCAGAGAAGTTTCCAGTAATTCACTTTCTTTTATCGGTGATGCTGTATATACATTAAGAGTAAGAGAGCACTTCATTGAACAGAAGTGTCAGTCTTCAAAACTCTTACAGAAGATGTGTAATACCTACAATTCTGCCAAGGGACAGACTGCAGCATTCAGAAAACTTGAAGCACTTAATTTCTTTAATGAGGAAGAAATGGATGCCTATAAAAGAGGAAGAAACCACATTACGCACATCCCTAAAAATGGGGATCTCTTGACCTACAGCTGTGCTTCAGGACTTGAAGCAGTATGCGGTTATCTTTATATCACCGACAGGGAAAGACTTGATGAAATGTTCAGAATAATATTTGAAGGAGATCTGAATGCCTGAATACATTTACGGTAAGAATGCCATCAACGAGGCAATCGAAACAGGAAGAATCAGAAAAGCATACCTTCTTAATGACAGCTATACTGCTGTATTAAGCAAGAAGGGTATTCCTTTTAAAATGTGTTCAAGAAATGAACTGGACAAAATGGCAAAAGGCGGAAACCATCAGGGAGTAATATGCGAAGTAACAGACTACCAGTTTTCAACAGTTGAAGAAATGGTAAAAGACAAGAACGGTCTGATTGTTGTGCTTGATGGTCTAAAGGATCCGCATAATCTTGGTGCCATCATCAGAAGCTGTGAAGGCGCAGGAGTTGACGGACTTATCTATAAGAAACACAATGCCGTCAGTATCAATGAAACAGTCTCTAAAGTAGCGTGCGGAGCCTTGGAATATGTGAAAGTGGCAGAAGTTACCAACATCACCAAAACCCTGCAGGACTTAAAGAAAAAAGGATACTGGGTTGTCGGTAGCGATGGTTCAGGCAGCCAGTATTATACGGATATCGACTACAACATGAATACTGTACTTGTTGTAGGAAGTGAAGGCGAAGGCATCTCAAGACTTGTGCTTAACGAATGTGACTTTATCGTCAAACTGCCAATGAACGGAAAGATCAATTCTTTAAACGCATCAGTGGCAGCAGGCATTCTTATTTATAATGTTTTAGCTAAAAGAAATCAGAAATAACTGATTTCTTTTCTCATAAGAATATGGAAAACACTGTATTTGAAATAACACTTAAAAAAGACAAAAGAATTATTCCGGAACTTGCATCTTTTATAGCAGAGAGTGCAAAGAAGATGGGATTATCTCAAAAGAAAGCAAGATTTCTGTGTTTTACTATGGAAACAGTCCTGGAATACAGAAGTGATGCGATGGATGAGAATTCTGAAATCAGCATAAAAGTTGATGACACAGGATCCTACTTCAGATTCTCAGTTACTGATTTCGGAAGCCCTTATATCCTGACAAAAAATCAGCAGGCTATCTTAAAAAGAAAACTGGTTGACAGATACTCATTTGAACAAAGAGGCCGCAAGGGGCAGTGCTTCTCTTTCATGTACAAATATGACGCCCTTGTACCTAAAGTTGAGTTTAAGTCTGACAGGCAGGAACTGCTCGATGAAGACTTCGTATTCAGAAGACTGAAAAAGAATGATGAAGATATTCTCTCTGCAATCAGATGCCTTTATGATACCTATGGTTATGATTATTACCACCAGCATCTTTACAGTGCGGAAAACTTCAGAAAGTGCATGAACAGTGGAACCTATGTACCAATAATCGGAGTAAACGGCCATAATCAGACCATGTGCTATTCAGCGCTTGATGAAAACCTGTGGTTTGAAGGCGTACCGGAATTTTCCAACCTTGTGACAAATCCGATTGCCAGAGGCAAGGGGCTTGCGACAAAGATATTCAAAGAAGCTGAAAAGATTGCTGAAGATATGGAATACGAAGGCATTCATGTATCAGCAGTTGCCTATCACCCATATACCCAGAAGATGTGCAATAAACTGGGCTATACTCCAAGCGCCATTGAATACGAAATAAATCCACCGGGAACCGGTGGTTATGACAGCACCAGAAGGCTGGAATGTGTCATAGGAGTCAAGATCTTCAATAAGGAAAAGAAACACGAACTCTATTTAAGACCTGAGTGCAATGATATGTTCAACATGATCTATAAAGCAGAGAACCTGAACTATGAAATTCACAACGAAGATCCTGATGGCGACTTTGAGAATGTACTTACCTATGTTGTAGACACCGATACCAGCAACTGCTTTGTCAAGATTGATGAATGTGCCAAAGACATTGAAGAATCATTAAACAGAATGATACAAAGCGAAGAAGTAAAAAGTGCTGATGTCGTTACCGTCAATCTGAACATGAATACTCCAGGCAGTGTTTACGGTTATGATGCCTTGAGAAAAATGGGCTTTATATGTACGGGATGCATTCCTGGAAGTGTTAACGGAGACTATATGCTGCTTCAGTCATTCAAGGTTGCACCGGTTTACGAAAAGATAGTCGTTGAGCCTAATTACTATGAACTGGTAAAAGAACTCTATAAACTTAACAGAATAGATCTATGAGGTCTGTTCTGTTTTTTCTTTAAGATATGCACGATAATGTCTTCGGATTCTGCAGAGTCTGTTGTCAATCTGTTTGGGGGTAAGATTGATGACTTTGGATATGTCTTTGTAGGACATTTTTCTTTTGCGCATTGTCACTATGGCTTTATCAATGTCATTAAGGGTGTTCAGAAACGTTACGGCGTGCGAATAGTTTTCTGTTTCATCATCGTGCATATCAGGGGTTTTGAAGTAAGAGAGGTAATCGATCTCTCTTACCGAATCATAGGAACAGCTTTCATACATGATGGGACGGTAGAATTCCCTGAATTTATGAATTATCCTCCTTCGAATTAACATATAGGCATAGGTTGAAAATTTTGCACTGCCATCAGGTTTAAAAGAATTAAACGCGTTGTAAAGGGCAATGCATCCTTCCTGGAACAGGTCGTCTTCAAAGACACTGTAATCAGTTTTGAACCCTATGCTGGCAACGCTGTTGATGATTGAATAGATCATCTTTCTGTTGTCTTCTACCACTTTTTCAAATGTATTCTCTTCCATGGCTTCATTTTCAAACGGAATGAAGTGACAATCCTGTCAATCTGAAATGAGAAATTCTCACTTTTCTTAAGAGTTTTCCACAATTTTAAGAATGCTATAATTTATTCATGAAACATTCATTTTTACTGCTTGATCTTGATGGGACAACGCTTGACTCCCATAAAAAGGTCTCAAATGAAAACCTTGAAGCCATAAGAAAGTTTATCGATAAAGGCGGATACGTCTGTTTTGCTTCAGGAAGAAACCTGGGGAATGTTGTGGAATTTGCGAAAATGCTGAATCTGGAATCGGTATGGCATATTGGCATAAACGGCAATATTCTAATGAATATTGAAAAAGACGAGACAATTGTAATAAACAAGCTCACTGAAGACATGTACCAGAATGCAGTAGACTATATTGTAAAAAACGACCTCAGTGCAGCGGCAATGATGCCGAAGACAGTTGTCTTCAGAAACAGCCAGGAAGGCGCGGGCAAATGGGCATTTACGGAAAACGGCTATAACTCAACAGGGGAAATAACCGGTTTGAAAGATGTCGTCAAATTCAACATCTCAACAAGAAACGATGATGAAAGAAGAACATACAGTTCCTATATGGAATCACTTGGCTTTGAGATAACAATCTCATCTTTGGACTGGATTGAATGTCTGAATCCCGGATGTGACAAGTATACCGGTGCGGTAAGACTCTGCGAAATGCTTGGCAAAGATATAAATGAAATATGCGCCATCGGCGACTATGAGAATGACTATGCTTTATTAAGCCAGGTTGACCTTGCTGTATGCCCAAAAAACGCGACTGATCACGTCAAAGGGGTATGCGATATCGTGCTTCCGGTAAGCAATGATGAAAGTGCAGTTTCATACCTGATAAATAATTATCTTTTGAAGGAATAACACATAAAAAATACATATTTAAGATGTATAATTTATAAGGAAAAACAGGAGGCCGTTTATGGTTACAATATTAAATCACCCACTCATTACTCATAAGCTGACACAGATGAGAATGAAAGAAACAAAGACTAAGGACTTCAGAGAACTTCTTGATGAAATCGCTGAACTTATGACTTATGAAATCTGCCGCGATATTCCTACAAAGAAGGTTGATATCGAAACACCAATGGGACCTACAAAGCAGGCAATGATCGACAGAGAAATCATCCTCATCCCAATCCTTAGAGCTGGTATGGGTCTGGTAAATGGTATTCACCGTCTGATCCCAACTGCAAAGGTTGGTTTCATCGGTATGTACCGTGATGAAGAAACTCTTGAACCACATGAATATTTTGCTAAGTTCCCTAAAGAGATCGATTCAGCAATCAATCTGGTTCTTGATCCAATGCTGGCAACTGGTGGTTCTGCTATTGCGGCCATTGACAATATTAAAAAAAGAGGCGCTAAAGACATCAAGATGGTATGTCTGGTTGGCGCACCTGAAGGTGTTAAAGCTTTACAGGAAGCTCATCCGGATGTAGATATCTATCTTGCTGCACTTGATGAAAAACTGAATGAAATCGGTTATATCGTTCCAGGTCTGGGCGATGCCGGTGACAGAATCTTCGGTACTAAATAATTACCTAAAGCATATGTCTGATGGCATATGCTTTTTATAAAGTCTTTAGACAGTTTCGTGAGA
>DCHD01000017.1 GCA_002315565.1 Solobacterium sp. UBA1761
CACCATTAATTTAATTGCTCCTTTAAACTACTTGTTTTCAGCTGAATCAATTGAGCCTTTGAATACATAGTATTTGTCATACAGGTATTCAAGTACAAGATTGAGAACCATGTTGATTCCGGTTGCGATGTAATCGTGCCAGCCAAGAGTTCCAGTCAGGTAATTGCCTAAGGCTGTAGTAAGAGGAGTAAATACTGCATAGAAAACAGCAACCTTCAGCATGGCAATCGGAACATTTGTTGCTGATTTGAAGGTGAACTTTCTGTTGAGCGTAAAGTTCCAGATAACAGAAAGGGCAAGGGAAATAAGATAACTTGCCTGCCAGCCTATTTTAAGAACTGAATCGAAGATGGCAAACGATCCTGCCTGAATCAGTCCTGCTGACATTGAAAATAAAGTAAATTTGATTGTTCTTAATAATTCTTTATTCATAAAGGCTCCTTAATAGAAATTCTTATAAAGTTTTCTGTTGGCTTTATAGATTTTCTTGAATGTCTGATAATAAGGTTCATATATTTCATGTATCTTCATATCAGGTACATAGGTACGATCGGCCGGGATATAGTGTTTAAGTGCTGACAGGCTAGGAATTATTCCAAGACCTACCGCAACAATTGCTGCAGCGCCGGTTGCGCCAACAAGCTGAGAGTCTTTGACAGTTTCAATTGTGTGTCCGGTAATATCCGCAAGCATCTGACAGCTGACAGGTGATAATGCGCCTCCGCCGACAAATCTGATTGGATCATTGATCTTGATTTTCTTTTCCTGACATTCCAGCATCCATCTCAAGTGATAGAAGACACCTTCTACTACTGATCTGATAAGTTCAGATTTACCGGTTTCAAGTTTAACGCCATGGAAACCTCCTGTAGCATACGGATCTTCAAACGGACAGCGGTTACCATGGAGCCATGGTGTAAAGATTACGCCACCCGAACCAGGTTTTACATCTTTGATGACGTCAATCAGATATGAATAAAGTGATTCATATACATTGTCATCGGATTCAGTAATGTGCTGTTTCTTTAAGTAAATTCCGATTTCATCTAGAGCAAGATGGTCCTTAACCCATTCGAGACATTTACCCGCTGTTTCCATTTCTGCAAAGTAATTGAAGCGTCCTGTTTCAGCACCGGTAATAGCGGCAATCATGGCAGATGTATCAACCATCTGTCTGTCAGTTACTGTAATAACCCAACCGCTTGTACCGTCATAGATATGAGTATCACCAACATTTGTTGCGCCAGCTCCTACGCCGATAAGCGATGAATCGCCACCACCAGAGAATACAGGAGTCCCGGCTTTAAGTCCAAGTTCTTTTGCTGCTTTTTCAGTTAATGCACCGACTGCATCTGTTGACTTGATTATTTCTGGAAGATGGTCCATATTTATGCCGAACATCTTACATAAAGTCTTTGACCAGCATCTTTTGTTAGGTCTAGTGTCAAAAAGCAGGGTAGCAAATGCTGAATCTTCTGACATCTTCGCTTCGCCTGTGCATCTTAATGCCAGGTAGTCTTTGACATCAAGCCATTTATAGATCTTTTTAAAGTTTTCCGGTTCATGTGCTTCAACCCATTTGTATTTCCACATCGGATCTTTAACACTTGATGAAACTGCACCGGTAATAATGAGTGAAGGAATAAGTTTGAAGATATTTGCTCCGGCAATCTGAAAACCGTAGGCAATACCTTCCTTTATTTCTTCCTTTGCTCTTTGGTCCATATAGGACATCGGTCTTCTTATGGCGTTTCCATCTTTGTCGACGATGACAAAACCCTGAGCCTGAGAACAGAAGGATATTCCGGCTATGTCTTCAGGCTTTATAGGTCTCTTTGCCTTGGCAAAACATTCTTTAGTGGATTCACACATGTTTTTCCACCATTCATCACCATCCTGCTCAGCTCCACCATTGTCAAGGATATAAAGGCCATATGAATTGTTGTCTGATGCAACCAGTTCGAAAGTTCTGTCTACTTCAAAAATACAGGTTTTAAGTCCGGTTGTACCGATATCGTATGAAAGAATATATTTCATTATCTGTTCCTCATTTTAGAATATTTGAGTCTGTAAACAATATGCTGAAGATTACGGTCAATAAAACTTAATGGCTTGGCATTTTTCACATAGGCATTGGCCAGATCATTCTTCTCTTTTACCAGCTTTACTGCTTCCTCGTCCTCGTTTTTTGCAGGTGGCATAATCTGTGCATAGTCATCAAGATAAGGAAGTTCTTTGCTGATTGCTGACTTGTTTTTGACTCTTTTCTCATAGAGTATGCGACAGTGCTCTTCAAGCTTAACAGCTCTATAGATAGTCTCTTCTTTATCTTTTCCCATAATTATGGCGCCGTGTTTTTCCATGAGGAAGCATCTTGCGTTAGGGTATTGTCTGAAACAGTTCTCGACATTTTCAGCCAGTTTTTTTGTACCTGGAAGTCCATACCCTGCACATGGAAGAATTGTTCCGTCATCAAGTGTTACGTTTTTTCCTTCTGCACAGATAGCACTGGCATAAGGCTGGTGAGTATGAATTACAAAGTTTACATCTTTATAGTACTTATAAGCAGCTGAGTGAATTCTTTTTTCACTGCTTGGTTTACGCTGACTTTTGTCATAAGAAAGATCAGCAAGATTGACTATGACCAGGTCATCAGATTTCATGGAGGTATAGTCAAGTCCTGATGGCGTAATCAGAAAGTGTTCATCGTCTAGACGTGCAGAAACATTGCCCCAGGTACGGGCAATCAGTTTCTTTCTAAGTGATTCCAGCGATGCCAGAATGATGTCAAGTCTCAGTTCTTTTTCTTTCATTTAGTCATCAACTCTTACGCAGTTAGCGAATACTCTATCGAATCTTTCAATAACATCATCGATGTCTTTTTCGGTATATGCAGCAGATGTATATAGTCTTGAACCTGCCAGAGTAACAATACCTTCAGCCATATAGGCAGCACCGATGTGTTCCATTTCAACTCTTCTGATGTCAGTCTGTTTCAGAACATTAGGAATAGTCCAAGGTTTCTTCCAGTTGATTGCGAAATGCATTGTTCCAACTGAGTCAAGATGACAGATAGAACCAGTATTGAATGCCACGAAAGGCAGATTGTGTTTTTCAATAGAAGCCTGAATGCCTTTAGTCAGACGGTCGCCCATTCTGCCGGCAACTTCACAGGCATTGCGTTTTTCTATTTCACATATTGCAGTATATCCGGCAACACACGAGATAGGTGTAGCAGCCATTGTACCGCCACACAGTGCTTTGGAGATTTTCTTGCCTGATGCGTCAAGTCCTGCGCCAAGGTGAGCCATAACATCAGCGTGTCCGCCAACACCACCGGCACCAGGATAACCGCCAGCAATAATCTTACCAAAGATAGTCAGATCAGGATTGATTCCAAAGTACCCTTGAGCGCCTGATAATCCGATACGGAAACCTGATACAACTTCATCACAGACAAGAAGTGCACCGTATTTATGAGCCAGTCTTTCGCATCCCTGTACAAATTCTTTTGAAACAGGTCTTGTTCCTGATTCGGGTCCGATTGGTTCAATATAAACTGCAGCAGTACCGCCGAACAGTTCGTTTCTCTTAAGCTTTCTTTCAAGATCTTCTAAGTCATTAGGGAAGAATTCATCAGTGTGTTTGAATACAAAATTAGGAACACCTTTTGACTGTAGACCTTTTGTGCCTGGAATTCTCATACCATATGCCAGCTGATCAGACCAGCCATGGTATGCTCCACCCATCTTCAGAACGTTCTTTTTTCCTGTTTTAAGTCTTGCAATACGTAAAGCACACATACATGCTTCAGTGCCTGAACCAAGCATTCTGAATCTTTCTACTGATGGTACACATTCAGAAATTTTCTTAGCCAGTTTATATTCATATTCATGGAACAGACCAGTAGAAGGTCCACAGGTATTCAGAAGGTCAATTACAGCTTCTTTGACAACCGGATCATTTGAACCAAGTATTGTAGGTCCGCCTGCCTGTAACAGGTCATAGTACCAGTTACCGTCAATGTCATAAAGCTTATTGCCTTCTGCTTTGGTAATAACAATAGGGAATGGATAGTTGAACGCAAGATTATGCTGTACTCCACCTGGAATGATAGTCTTTGCTTCAGTTATCATTTCTTTTGATTTAGGACATTTCTTGTCGAAGTATTCACTTACGTATTCCTCAAGTTTGTCTTTGCGGATAGAATAAACCGGTTTTGTGATAAGTTCATTCAGATCCTTTGTTATTTTGTTCGCATCAAGATATTCGTCAATTGCGAATCCGTTATATGCCATATTATGTTCCTCCGTATAACTACATATTAATTATAATAGAGATATTCATTTAAAAGTTAATAATTGGCTTAGGTTATAATGGAAATGAAGTAAAAGGAGAAAATTATGGGCTTAAGATTTTCCAAATCAATAAAAATCAATGACTATCTGAAGATTAATATTTCAAAATCAGGTGTTTCTGCCAGTGTGGGAAAGAAGGGTGCTTCCATCAATCTTGGAACAAACGGTACTTATCTGAATCTTTCACCAACTGCTGTCGGTATCAAAGGAACAGGAGTTTCTTACCGTACAAAACTTACCGGTGGAGTAAAAGATATCGTCAAGAAATTCCAGGGTGAAGATGAAAAGAAGTCATCTCTGATAAAGAAAGATACATCAGTTAAAGAAAATGAAGCAAAAGAAGAAAATACTGCTGAAATTGAAAACTACGCATTGGAACAAGAAACAAGGACTGCTATTCATAAATATGCTGACAACGTAATCTCTAAAGAAGAATACGATGCCAATATTTCAAGTCTTGAATCAGATGCGACTAAAGAAATATACCAGTTATCAATTGACGGTGATGAAGAAACTGTTGAATCACTTATCGGTTCATTCATCAATGGAATGGAACTCAATTATGAAGTAAACGTCAACTATGAACTTGAAGACCATATTCTTTATGTTGACCTTGATCTTCCGGAGATAGAAAACCTTTCAGTTGAATATCCTGCTATCAATAACGGCAAGAAGGTAATCAAAAGAAAAACCAATACTGAGCTTAAAGAAGAATATCTCAATCTCATACTAAGTATCGGTGTTTATCTGACAGCTAATTTCTTCAATATTTCAAGTTATATTGACACTGTTGTATTATCTGCATTCTCACAGCGTCGCAATAAAGATGGCGACCTTGTAGATGAATATCTCTATTCAGTCAAATACACAAGAGATATTTATGAGAAGACTGACTTAAGTACACTTGAAGATCTGTATCAGTTTATTCTGAAGTTTGAAAACAGAATCAATAAGACATCAGACAATTCGTTAAAAGAAATCAAGCCTTACGAAATGGAAAGTGCTGTTAAGGCCAATTCAATGGTTGAAGAAGCAATAATGGGCCTAAAAGAACTTGGATATAAAGTCAACGACATCAATACTATAAGAGAAGAACTGTCTAAGCTTGAGCTTTCAAGCAGTGGTGAGTATCTTAAGGCAGGACTGAAAATTCTTTCACAAAATAAGTAAATATTTACATTTTTGCTTACATTTCAATTGAAGAGCAACTGTACTATCTAGTAAAATTTAAAGATATAAGGGGTAAATTATTATGGAATTCAGTATTAATCATCCCGTGCTTTATATTCTTGCTGGAATTACGGTTGCTCTTGTTTTGTTACAGTCAATTGTATTCCTGAAAAAAGCATGGAAAAGAGCTCTTGAACTTGGGCTTACAAAAGAAAAACTTAAAGAAGTTGCAAAGACAAGTGCGGTATTCACAATTGCACCTGCTGTTGCCGTAGGTATTGGTGTTATTACACTTGCACCAACACTTGGTATTCCGCTTCCTTGGTTGAGATTAAGTGTTGTTGGTGCTATTACTTATGAATTGTCTGCTGCTGATGCAGCTGCCAATGCTGTAGGCGCTGTACTTGGTCAGGAACTTACTGCTCAGCAGTTTTCTACCATTGCCTGGACGATGACTGCCGGTATCATTACTGGTCTTGTGCTTATTCCAATCTTCTGCAGAAGCTATACATCTAACCTTTCAAGCGCTGGTATGAAAGACAAGAAATGGGCAAATCATTTCTCTAACGCGCTGTTCTTCGGACTTATCGCAACATTTGTAGGTGTAGGTTTATCAGGTGTTACTGTAAACGGTGAAGGAAAAGTAAAAGCACTTGTACTTCTGACTTCAGCTGTTGTTATGGCAATTCTTGGTGTGTTAAAAGGAAAATTCAAATGGAAGTGGGTTAATGACTATGCACTTCCAATCTGTATGATTATCGGTATGGCAGTCGCTATTCCTTTGACTGCATTACTGGTGAAGTAAGGGGGTAAATAAAATGGCTAAAAAAGAAAAAATTGTTTTATCTCCATATTTAGAGGGTCTTCATAAATCAGGAAAAGTATGGTACTTTATCGCTTATGGCGGAATCATTATGTTTCCACTTGTTGTATCGCTTTATTTCAAAGCTTGGCCTGATCCAGCACAGTTTGGTGAAGCTTTGCTTGGTGTAGTTCCAACTTTCTGGACAGTTGGAGTTGTTGAAGCATTTACATATATGCCGATGCTTGGTGTTGGTGGATCATATCTTGGCTTTGTTACCGGCAATATGTCAAACATCAAAGTTCCAGTTGCTATTTCAGCTATGGAAAACGCTGATGTAAAACAGGGTACTGAAGAAGGCGACTGCGTTTCAACTATCGGTATTGCTGTTTCAAGTATTGTCACAACAGTCATCATTATTGCCTTTGTATTACTGACTGGTGTACTTGCTCCGGTATTCTCTAATCCTGCTCTTGCACCTGCTTTCAGCAATATTGTTCCTGCATTATTTGGTGGACTGATGGTTGCCTTCCTTGCTAAAGATGTTAAGGTTGGCTTACCTACAGTAGCGCTTGGTGCTGCACTGTTTATTGCTGTACCTGCACTGGCAAGTGTATATCCGCTCATTCTTCCGGTTCTTGCATTAATTGCAATCGGACTTGCAAGACTTCTTTACAAAAAAGGAAAACTTGATTAAGGCTGTCTCACGACAGTCTTTTTTATTACCTCATAAATTGTTGTTAATCTTTACTTAAATCAGCACAATTAATATTGTGTAATATTTTTTTGTTGTAGAATTTAGTTAGAGGTACCATGAAGATCAATAAACTTAATGAAAAGCTCAACAGCTTATATAACGGCAAAGTAAGTGCCAAAGAAGACGAATATTCAATAATCCTTACTGGTGAACTTGAAAGTTATGATGATATCCTGAATGCCTGCAATATGGCGGTGGATAAAAAGTCTCACAAGTATGTGGTCAACAACATCAAACTTCTTAATGAAGTTAAAGAAAAGATAAGAATACCTTCAATCAATGATAAGTCACTGGATAATGCACATCCTGATGTTCTGGTCATTGGTGGCGGTATATCAGGAACATCAATATTAAGAGAACTGTCAAGATATGATCTTGACCTTTTGCTGGTTGATAAAGAATGTGATCTTGCCAATCAGGCATCAAGCCGAAATGATGGCGAAATCCATCCTGGTGTAGACCTTAAGAAAGGTTCTTTAAAACAGTCTTATGTCGTACGTGGAAACAGAATGTATGACCGTATCGCAAAAGAGCTGTATGTACCGTTCAGAAGAATCGGACAGTATGCAGCATTTTGTGAATGGTGGATGTTTTTACCATTGTTATTTGTAGTGCTTGAAAGAAAGTACATCTGTGGAGTAGATGATACAAGACTTGTTGGAAGAAGAACTTTAAGAAAACTTGACAGCAGACTGAACCATAAGTTTACTTGGGCCATTTCCAATCCGATGAGTGGGGTTATTTCTCCATATGAACTGACAATTGCTTTTGGTGAAAACGCGGTACAGAACGGCGCAAAAGTGTCTTTAAACACTTATGTAGAATCAATGGATCTCAAAGATGGAGTTATTGAATGTGTTCATACAAACAGAGGCAATATTTATCCTAAACTTGTTATAAATGCAGCTGGTGTATTTGCTGATGATGTTGCAGAAATGGCACATGACAGATTCTATTCAATCCATCCAAGAAAGGGTACTATCGCCATTACTGACAAGAAGGCTAATTATCTGATCAATACAATTTCTTCTGTACAATCAGTTAAGAAAAACAAGAATCACACTAAAGGTGGCGGAACAATAAGAACAGTTCATGACAACCTGCTTTTAGGTCCTGATGCAGTAGAGACAAGATATAAAGAAAACTTCGATACTCAAAGAAATTCAATTGACAATATAATGGCCAAACAGACCAATACTGTTGAAGGCTTAAAACGCAGTGATATCATCACTTATTTTGCCGGTGTCAGAGCTGCAACATTTGAAGAAGACTTCATTCTTTCCAAAGGTAAACGCACAAAGAATCTGATTCATGTTGCCGGTATTCAGTCTCCTGGACTGACTACTGCTCCGGCTGTAGCTCTAGACATTTCCAAGATGGCTGTAGAAATGTTAGGCGATGTTAAAGAAAAGACAGACTTCAATCCATACCGTAAAGGCATCCCTCATATCAATGAAATGTCTTTAGAAGAAAGAGATGCCTATATAAAGAAGAATCCTGATTACGGCAAGATTATCTGCCGTTGTGAAGAGATTTCCAAAGGTGAAATCATTGATGCACTCAATTCCAATATTCCGGTTGAAACAATTGACGGAATCAAAAGAAGACTAAGACCAGGCATGGGCAGATGCCAGGGTACTTTCTGTATGCCTTTAGTTGCAAAGATTATTGCAGAACATAAAGGTATTGAGATAAAAGATGTATGCAAGTCAGATGAAGATACAAAGATCGGTATCAGAAACAAAGGTGAAAATGAATAACTATAATACGATAGTAATCGGCGGTGGACCTGCAGGTCTTGCCTGTGCGGTAAAACTTCATAAGAACAATGTATCCTGCCTGATCATTGAAAGAGAGCAGTATCTTGGCGGAATACTTAAACAGTGTATCCATGATGGATTCGGTTTACAGCGTTTTAAAGAAAAACTCAGTGGGCCAGAATATGCCGAAAGATTTGTCAATGAAGTATTTGAACTCAATATTCCTTTTATCGTGAATGCGTTTGTTGTCTCAATTGAAAAAAAAGACGGGTATACAATCAACGTTTCTACTGTAGAAGGTATTAAAACCTATACCTGTGAAAATTTGGTTCTTGCAACAGGATGCAGAGAACGTACAAGCAAGCAGGTTGAAATACACGGCAGTAGACCAAAAGGCGTCTATACAGCAGGAGCTGTGCAGCATCTTGTAAATGTTGATGGTGTTATTCCTTGTAAGAAGTGCGTAATTCTGGGATCAGGTGATATCGGACTCATCATGGCAAGAAGACTTACTCTTGAAGGAGTAAAGGTTGAAGCGGTCTATGAAATCATGCCTAACCCAAGTGGCTTAAAGCGCAATATCTATCAGTGTCTTGTAGACTATGATATTCCGCTTTATCTTTCTCATACCGTAAAAAGAACAATCGGTTATCCAAATCTTGAAGCGGTTGAGGTTATGGAAGTTGATGAAAAACTTAAACCGATAGAAGGTACTGAAAAGATAATTGAATGTGACTGTCTTATTGTGTCAGTCGGACTGATTCCGGAAAATGAACTTGCTGGAAGAATCGGAGTTTTATCTGATGCCCGTGCAAAAGGTGCAAGATGTGATCTTGACTTTGAAACAAATGTTGAACATGTCTATACCTGCGGTAATGCAACCCATGTCAATGACCTGGTTGATTATGTAAGTGAATCAGGTGAGGTTGTAGCTGATGCGATCAGAGACAGAAATGATTCAGAAAGAAAACTTATAGACATTGAAGTAAAGGGCAGATGTGCATATCTTGTTCCGGAAATGATCGATGTCAATAAAAAGAATAATAAACGTGTCATGTACTTCAGAAGTAATAAGATTCTTAAGAATGCTACTGTAACAATGAAAGTTGATGACAAAGAGATATTAAGAAGAGTCTATGCAAATCTTAGACCTCCTGAGATGGAAAGAATCGTCGTAGATTATCCTGAACTTAGTGAAAACAGCAAAGTTGTGTTTGAAATAGAGGAAGCAAAGTGAAAGAGTTAACCTGTATTGTCTGTCCAAACGGATGTGAACTGACTATTGATGAAAAAACCCTGGAAGTAAAAGGAAACAAGTGTCCAAGAGGCGCTGATTTTGCAGTCAATGAACTTAAAGCTCCTTCAAGAACTATTTCATCTACCGTAAAGACTTCTTTTAAGGATGTGCCTGTATTACCGGTAAGAGTAAGTAAGGAAATACCTAAAGAGAAGATTTTTGAAGTGATGAAAGAGATAAACAGAGTAACTGTAGATAAACGCATTAAAAGCGGTGACGTGGTTATTGCCAATGTATTAGGACTGAATGTAGATGTTATTGCGACTTCAGATATTCTTTTAAACGAGGAACATTATGGAAAACACTAAACTTATTCTGACATTTGATGTCGGCACGCAATCAACAAGAGGCATGCTGGTAAATGAGAAGGGTGACATTGAAGCAATCATTCAGAAAGTTTATCCTGAAGCCTATTATTCCAAAAACAAGGACTGGGCTGAACAGAGAGCTGATTTTTACTATGAAGTAATCGTTGAGATAACAAAAGAACTTATCAGCAGATACAAAGAAAAGTTTGAAAGAGTAATTGCGGTTACTTCAACAGTATTCAGAGATTCAGTCATCTGTCTTGATGAAAACAGAAAACCGATCAGAGATATGATTCTCTGGCTTGATAAAAGAGAGATTGATTCAGATGAACTTCCTTTACCGAAGTTGAAAGAAACAATCTTCAAGCTTGTTGGTGTCATTGATATGGTTGATATGCAGCACAGACAGTCTGTATGTAACTACATCATGTCCCGTGAAAAAGAAGTATGGTCAAAGACAGATAAATATGTTGTTCTATCAACATATCTGAACTATAAACTAAGCGGTAATCTTATTGACTCTAAAGCCAACATGATTGCTCATATGCCGTTTGACTATAAACATGGAAAATGGTCAGGCAAATCAGATCTTACAAGATGTGTCTACGATATACCTTTAGAAAAGCTCTGTGACTTGTGTGAACCTGGTGATGTGATAGGTTATCTTTCAGAAGAATTTGTTTCAGATACAGGACTTAATCCTGAACTGGTAGTTATCGCAACCGGTTCAGATAAGGGATGTGAAACACTGGGACTTAGTGTTGCCAGTACCAATAAGGCTGCCGTATCCTTTGGAACAAGCGCAACCATTCAGTTTGCGACACCAAAATACTTTGAACCACAGCCATTCTGTCCGGCTTATCCAAGTCCTCAAAGAGGCATCTTTAATCCTGAATATCAGGTATACCGCGGATATTGGATGCTGACATGGTTCAAGAATAATTTCGTAAGTGAAGAAGAACGAAAAGCTGCCAAAGAAAAAGGCATAAGCATTGAAGAGTACTTCAATTCATACCTTCATACTGTACCTGCAGGCTGTGATGGACTGATGTTGCAGCCACACTGGGCAGCAGGTGTAGCCAACCCTAATGCCAAAGGCGCAATTATCGGCTGGAGTGATGTTCAAAGTAAGTATCATATCTACCGCGCAATAATTGAAGGAGTCAATTATGAACTGATGTATGGCCTTGAAACCATGGCAAAAAGAGGTGGTCAGACCATAAGAGAAGTTTATGTTGGTGGCGGCGGATCCAAGTCAAGTGAAATCTGTCAGATTACTGCAGATATGCTTGGTTTACCGGTAAAAAGAATTCAGACTCATGAAGCCTGTGGACTTGGTGCAAGTATCATCGGTTTTGTGACTATGGATGTCTATAAAGATGAACTTGAAGCTATCAATGCCATGGTCAGAGTAAAGGATGTATTTACTCCTGACATGGCTAAACATGAATTCTATATGGCCAACTATAAAAACGTATACTGCAAGATGGCTAAACGTCTTGTACCACTATATAAGAGTAGCAAAAGTATCAGAAAGGGATTACATTAATGGCTAAAAAATACAAAGGATTTGAACCTGCATGGATTAAGGAAAAAGCAGGAGAGAGATCATACCGTTCTATCTTCAGATGGGGTGATCCTTCGTTTGTCAAATATCCAAAAGAGTCTTTATATCTGATGATTAAAGACAGACTCAATATGTCTGATGAAGACTTCAAAAACTACACGATGGATACAGGCTTTGAAGATGTCGACTTAAGCAAATATCCTTCAAAGATTGCCAAGAGACACATTGAAGCATTAGAAAAAATCGTCGGTAAAGACAATGTAAGTACAGGCGATTATGAAAGACTATCTGTAGCATACGGCCAGACGGCATACGAGATGATGCGTTTAAGACAGCGTAAGATTGAACATCTTCCTGATGTTGTAGTCTATCCATCTGTTTCAAAAGAAATTGAAGAAATCGTTAAATACTGTGTAGAGAATAAACTTCCACTTTATGTCTATGGTGGCGGATCAAGTGTTACAAGAGGCGTAGAAGCCATGAAGAATGGCGTTACTCTTGATATGCGTAAGAACTTCAATAAAGTCATTGACTTTAATGAAATCGACCAGACTATTACTGTGCAGGCTGGTATGTCAGGACCTAAACTTGAAGAAACACTGAACAATGCTCAGATTAACTTCAATGCCAAACGCGCCTATACCTGCGGCCATTTTCCTCAGAGTTTTGAATATTCATCAGTAGGTGGTTGGGTAGTAACAAGAGGTTCTGGACAGAACTCTACTTATTATGGCTGTATATCGGATATTGTATTATCACAGAAATATGCAACACCAATCGGTGAAATAAATACTTCACATTATCCTCGTGAAGCAACCGGACCTAACATCAATCAGATTATGATGGGTTCTGAAGGTACATTTGGTGTACTTACTGAAGTAACACTTAAAGTATTCAGATACATGCCTGAAAACCGTAAGAGATATTCATTCATGTTCAAAGACTGGCCAACTGCTATGGCTGCTGCCAGAGAAATCATGCAGAATGAATCAGGTTATTCAAGTGTCTTCAGACTTTCAGATCCTGAAGAGACCAACATGATGATGAGACTTTATAATGTCGATGACACTCCTTTAGGACCAATACTTGAAAAGCTTGGTTATAAAGATATGGAAAGATGTATGTTCTTAGGCTTTACTGAAGGTGAAAAAGGCTATTCAAGAAATACCTACAGAAACATCAAGAAGATTGCCAGAAAGTTCGGAGGTTTCTTTATGACCGGATTTGTCTGCAAGTCATGGGAAAAGGGCAGATTCAATGATCCATACTTAAGAGATACAATGATGGATTTTGGTATTGTAACCGATACACTTGAATGTACTGTCAACTGGTCAAACATGGAAAAGGTACACAGAGAAGTAAGAAAAGTATGTCATGCTCTTCCAAATACGGTTGTAACTACCCACATGTCACACTGCTATCCTCAGGGTGCCAATCTGTACTTTATCTTTATTACTGCAATGAAGGATGCTGAAGAATTCAAGAAGTACCATACTACAATTCTGGATGCTATCCAGAAATCAGGTGCTGCTGTATCTCATCACCATGGTATCGGTAAAATGTTTGCACCATGGCTTGAAGGATACTTAGGCAGAAATGAATATGGCGTAATCAAAGCCATCAAGAATTACTTCGATCCTGACTATCTGATGAATCCAGGTGGAACAATAGGTTTAGACCTCAAGGAAAACGAAAAGAAATTCCTGAAAGAAGATTAAAAAAGATGAGCATCATTAGATGCTCATTTCTATAAATGTTTGTAATATAATGGTGTTTAATATGAAAAACTTTATTATTAGTAAATTCGTTAAAAATCCTGATGATGTGAAAAATCCTGAAACAAGAGAGAGCTATGGTTCTATAGCAGGTGTGGTTGGTATAGTTTCAAACCTTATTTTATGTACTTTTAAAATTGGTACTGGTCTGATTTTTAACTCTATATCTATTCTTGCTGATGGAATCAATAATATGTCTGATGCCGGCGCTTCAATAATTACACTGATTGGTTTTAAACTGGCTGGTAAAAAGCCAGATAAAGATCATCCATATGGCCATGGCAGAGCTGAATACCTTACCGGTTTACTTATTTCCGTACTGGTTATGGCAATTGGTGTATCTTTGCTTATAACATCTGTTGACAAGACTCTTCATCCGCAGGAACTTGATATGTCTTTACTGGCAATTGTTGTGCTGGTAATTGCGATCGCAATTAAAATCTGGCAGATGACATTTAATGTATCTATCGGTAAACTGATTGAATCTGATGCGCTTATCGCAACCGGTGCTGATTCAAGAAATGACGTAATCGCAACAAGCGCTGTACTTGTTTCTACTATTATCTGTTTCTTATTCAAAATAAATCTGGATGGTCCTGTAGGCATTATTGTTTCTGGTTTTATCATCTACAGCGGTATCGGACTTATCAAAGAGACTGTTGCTCCTATTATCGGTAAAGCACCTGATATTGAACTGGTAAGAGATATTACAAAGATGGTGGTAGCAGGTGAATATGTGCTTGGTATCCATGACCTTATTGTTCATGACTATGGTCCAGGCAGACTTTTTGCCTCATGTCATGCGGAAGTTGATGCTTCACTGAATATCTTTGATATCCACGACGATATCGATAATATTGAAAAAGAAGTATATGAAAAACTAAATGTTCTTCTTACTATTCATATGGATCCTGTTGACCTCAAAGATCCGGTAACAGCCGTTGCCAAAGAACAGCTTCTGATAATTGTTTCCAAAATCAAAGGTTTAACCGGTCTACACGATGTAAGAGCGGTAACCGGTCCTACCCATATCAATATTGTCTATGACATTATCGCTGATTTTGAATGTGAACTATCAGACTCCGAGATAAAAGAAAAACTTCAGGAAGAACTGAAGAAATATAATGAAAAATATGTTTCAGTTGTCACAATAGACAGGAAGTATGTGTAATGGAATCCTTAAAGAAAAAGATACTTGAAGAAGGAAGAGTTCTCGACGGGGACATTCTTAAGATTGATTCATTTCTTAATCACATGATTGATGTGAATCTTACTCTTGAGATCGGTAAAGAATTCAAGAGACGTTTTGGCGGCACAATTGACAAGATTCTGACTGTAGAAGCAAGCGGTATTGGTGCTGCTATTGCCACAAGTATGGAATATAACAATGTTCCGGTTCTTTTTGCCAAGAAAGTAAAGTGTTCTTTAATGGCTGATGAAGTATATGCGTCAAAGGAACATTCATACACCAGAGGTGTTGATTATGTTCTTCAGGTAAGTAAAAACTACCTTAAAGAGGGTGAAAGAGTACTGATTATTGATGACTTTCTGGCAAATGGCGAAGCTATCAATGCGCTTGTTGATATATGCAGACAGGCTAAAGCAGAAATAGTTGGTGCTGGTGCAGTTGTATGCAAGACTTATCAGCCTGGTGAAAAAAGAATCTTGGATCAGGGCGTAAAAGTTGAAGTACTCGCAAGAGTTAAATCACTTGAAAACGGAAAAGTAGAATTTGAATAGTTTTAAGGTGCGTTATGCGCCTTTATTTATTGGAGGAAATTATGAAATTTGCGGTAATGGGTACTGGTCCAATGGCCAGAACATTTATTGACACATTAAAGGTAATGCCAGAAGTAGAACTTTATGCAGTTGGTTCAAGAACTAAAGAAAAAGCTGAACAGTTTAAAGAAGAATATGGATTTGAAAAGGCTTATGGTACATATGAAGAAATGGTCAAAGACAGTGAAGTTGAAATAGTCTATATTGCTACTCCACATTCAAGACACTATGAAGATATGAAACTCTGTATTGAAAACCATAAACCTGTCTTATGTGAAAAGGCCTTTACTTTAAACGCAAAAGAAGCAAATGAAATTAAAGAACTCGCAAATAAAGAAAAAGTTTTTGTGAGCGAAGCCATTTGGCCTAGATATATGCCAAGCGGAAAGATTATCGATGAAGTACTTGAATCAGGTATCATCGGTAACATCAGAGTCATGACTGCCAATCTTTCCTATATCATCAATCATGTAAAACGTATTGTTGATCCTGAACTTGCAGGAGGTGCTTTACTTGATGTAGGTATTTATGGACTGACATTTGCCGATATGCACAATAAGGCAGAAATAGAAAAAATAGAAACAACAGTACGTATGACTGATACAGGAGTTGATGGGGGTGAAACTATCACTATTTTCTATAAAGACGGTAGAATGTCCGTACTTACTCATGGTATCTATTCCAGAGGCGACAGAAAGGGCATTTTCTATGGCGACAAGGGCTATATGATAGTTGAGAATATCAATAACCCGGAATGTATAAATGTTTACGATACAAACGATAAACTTGTTAAACACATTGATTTTCCTAAACAGATCAGTGGCTATGAGTATGAAATAGAAGAATGTATCAGATGCATCAAAGAGGGCAGAATTGAATCATATTCAATGCCGTTAAATGAATCAGTTAAAATGATTAAAATGATGGATTCAATAAGAAACAAGTGGAATCTTGTCTATCCCAAGGAGAAATAATGAGACATCATATTATTGTTAAATTCAAAGATAAAAACACTTTATGTGAGCTTGACCACATCAAAGAGATATTCTCTGAATGTCTTAAGATCGACGGAGTAAGTGATATCGAATATCACCTCAACTGTATTGATAAAGACAACAGATATGATCTGATGATTGTACTGATTATGGATAAAGAAAGCCTTCCTTTATATGACAAATGTGAAGCTCATAAAAAATGGAAGAATGAATATACAGATAAGATTGAAAAGAAAGCCATCTTTGATTACGAATAAGGACTCTGCTAGAAGAGTCTTTTTAAATTCTATGGTTATTATCTGTTTAATCAGTTATCATATATTTAATGTCAATCTTTAATGTGATCTCACTGTTTGGGGGATTGGCTATGTTCTTGTATGGAATGCGACTGATGTCTGCTTCCTTAAAAGAAGGGTCAACCGGTGCGATGAAGACAATAATGTCAAAGTTAACTGACAACCTTTTCAAGTCTTTTCTTTTGGGAATTATACTTACAGCTTTGATTCAGTCATCAACAGCTACTATCGTTATTACTTCAGGTTTAGTAGCTGCCAGCATTATTCCTTTTAAACAGTCACTTGGCATTATTATTGGTGCAAATATCGGTACAACTGTAACCGGACAGATTATCAGATTAATGGATCTGAACAATACATCTGTTGCCTGGCTGCAGTTTTTTAAACCTGCAACACTGGCTCCTGTTGCATTGATTATCGGTATTGTGATGATAATGTTTTTGAATTTCCGTAAATCAGAGACTATCGGAACTATCTTTATGGGGTTTGGTGTTCTGTTTACCGGACTTATGAATATGACCAATGCGGTAAGTGAACTTAACGCAACAGGTATCTTTGATTCACTGTTTGTTCATTTATCTGATTCACCAATTATCGGTTATGGAATCGGTTTACTTGTTTCATTTATTCTGCAATCGAGCAGTGCCACAGTCGGTATTCTGCAGGCTTTCTCTATTTCGGGTCAGTTATTTTTTAAATCAATCTATACTGTTCTTCTTGGTATCTATCTTGGTGACTGTTCTACAACTGCAATAGTATGTTCAATCGGTGCAAAATCTGATGCCAGAAGAGTAGGTATTGTAAATATTCTTTATAACCTTTCTGAAACAGTTGTTGTACTTGTGTTGGTTACACTGTTAAAGAGTTTTGGCTTGCTTGATGGTATCTGGAACGCAGTAGCAAATTCCGGTATGATTGCCAATACAAACACTGTCTTTAACTCGGTATGTGCGATTGTACTTCTTCCTTTTGTAGGAATGTATGAAAAACTGGCTTACAGGATTATTAAAGATGATAACAAGGCTTCAAATAAATATGCGGTTACTTTAAACGCACTTGATACTAAGTTCTTTGCTTCTCCTGCACTTGCACTGAATGCTACATATGATGCTTTATTGCTTGGCTTCAATATTGCTGATGAACAGATTCATAAAGCATTTGACATAATGAAGAAATACGATAAGGATGTCGCAGAAGAAATAGCTCTCGAAGAAGAAAATCTCGATGAGATTACCGACAAGGTTTCAGGATATATTGTTCAGATGTCACAGAAGATTACTGATAAGGAAAACTCACTGACCATCAATCAGTACTATACTGATGCCAGTGAATTTGAAAGACTTGGTGACCATGCGCTCAATCTTAAAGAGGCTGCCGACAAAATGAACGAAGGTGGTTATGAATTCTCTAAAAGTGCACTTGAAGAACTTGATATTCTAAAAGAGCTTATAGATAATGTATTAAATTATGCCCGTCAGGCTTTCACAAAGCGTGATACGGATGCTGCTGATCATATCGAACCTCTTGAAGAAGTTGTCGATGATATGATTGCTGTACTTAAAGATAATCATATTAAAAGACTGCAGGATGGCAAGTGTACAATTGTCACCGGAACTATCTTCTTAAATGCATTAAGTGATATTGAAAGAATATCTGATATCTGTTCAAATATCGGTATTGCCACTGTTTCAAGAGTCAAACCAGAACTGGCACTGTTGTCACACGACTATATCAGTTCAATGCACAACAAACAGGACAATGATTTCCACAAAGAATACAATATTGCTCACGATTATTATTTCAATAAACTTAACTCAATTATTGATGACAAAGATGCTCTCTAGAGCATCTTTTTAATGGTATAATATTGCAAGTAAAAGAGGTGCTTATGGATCGTCCAATATTCCCAAAAAGAGCCATTGTAACTGGCGGTATGCCTTATGGCAACAAATCGTTACACTTCGGACATATCGGTGGAATGTTCGTTCACGCAGATGTTTATGCGCGTTTTTTAAGAGACAGAATCGGAAAAGACAATGTTGTCTTTGTATCTGGTACTGACTGTTATGGTTCACCAATTGCTGAAGGTTACAGAAAGAAATGTGAAAACGAAGGCTTTACAGGTACAATTGAAGACTATGTAATGGCCAATCACAATACACAGTTAAAGACTTTAAAAGACTATGAAGTATCACTGGATATTTTCGGCGCTTCTGGACTTGAAGATACAAAAGAGGTACATCAGGAAGAAACTGATGAGTTTATTACTGCTTTATACAAAAATGGCTGGCTTGAAAAGATGGTCACAAAACAGTTCTATGACACTAAGTGCGACTGTTTCCTCAACGGCCGTCAGGTAATCGGTAAATGTCCGATTGATGGCTGTCAGTCTGAAAAAGCCTATGCTGATGAATGCGACTTAGGACATCAGTATATGCCAGAAGAACTGATCGATCCAAAATCTACCTTATCTAATGAAACACCTGAAATGAGAGACGTTACAAACTGGTATTTCAAACTTACAGAATGTAATGACTTACTTGGTGAATATGTAGACGATATAGCACAGAAAAGAAATGTACGTAAGATTGTCTCAGAGACAATGAGAGAATCTTTAGGCAAACCAGTCATCTATGTAAGAAAAGAAGGACTGGAAACATATAAAAAGATTGCTGATGAACTTCCTGCTCATGAACATTCTGATTTAGAAAACATCAAGCAGGGTTCATTCACTATTGAATTCAAGACTCTAAAGGATAGAGAAAAAGCATGTCCAATACTGACTGCCAACAACATCCGTTATAGAACCGGTAAGACATTAGTTCCACTAAGACTTACAGGCAATATTGAATGGGGTGTTAAGGCTCCATCTTTAGAAGGTGAAGAAGGACTTACTGTCTGGGTATGGCCTGAAAGCTTATGGGCTCCAATTTCATTCACTAAGGCTTATTTCAAACGTAAGGGTATGCCTGATGATGAATGGAAGAAATTCTGGTGTGATAAAGATGCCGGTGTATTCCAGTTTATCGGTCAGGATAATATCTATTTCTATGGTGTTGCTCAGATGCCAATGTTTATGGCTCAGCAGGGTAAGGGAATGCCATCAATCCATCCTGAAAACGGTCAGCTGCAGCTTCCTACACTTTGTGCAAACCATCACATTCTCTTCCTTGACAAGAAGGCAAGTTCATCTGGAAGTATTAAACCTCCAATGGCTGCCAACTTATTGAACTACTATACTGCTGAACAGTTAAGAGCTCATTTCCTGTCTCTTGCTTTAAGCAACAAGTCAGTTTCATTCATGCCTAAACCACTTAATCCAGAGGCTCCTGAAAATGAACCGGATCCAGTACTGGCACAGGGAAATCTCTTTACCAATGTATTAAACAGACTGGTACGTGGTGCATTCTACAGCTGCCAGAAATACTTCAATGGTGTACTTCCTTATGGTGAAGTATCTCCAGAAGTAAAAGAAGCTGGTGAAAAGGCAATCAGCATGTATGAAATGTTCATGTACAGAACTGAACTTCATCAGGTTATGAATGTACTTGATTCATACATTCGTAATTCAAGTAAATATTGGGCTAAAAACTCAAATAATGAAGAGACTATGAAGCAGACGCTGATCGATGCTTTCTACATGATCAGAGTTGCGACTGTTTTATCTCATCCGGTTGTTCCAACAGGTACTGAAAAGACTGTTGAATACCTGAATGTCAACGCAGACAAGTTCTTCAGCTGGGACAATATCTTCTCTAGTATTTATGACCTTGTAGAGGATAAGGAAAACCATCAGTTAAAAGAACTTAAAGAAAAAGAAGACTTCTATTATAAACATCCAAGTCAGCTTGTTTAGGAGGAAATATGGATTACAAGAAATTAGCAGATCTGCTGTATCCAGATCTTAAACATGATACAGACTATTATGAAAATCTCTTCCCTGAAAGAAATCTTGAAAAGGGAGCAGAAGTATTAAGAATGGCTCCATCTCCAACAGGATTTGTACATCTTGGAAACCTGTATGGAGCACTGGCTGATGAAAGAATTGCCCATCAGTCTAAAGGCGTATTCTATCTGCGTATAGAAGATACTGATGAAAAGCGTAAGGTTGAAGGTGCTGTTGAAGCCGTAATCAAGTGTTTTGACTACTTCCAGATCTATTTTGATGAAGGCGCAGAACACAATCCTGAAGGTAATTATGGACCATACTACCAGAGACAGCGTGCTGAAATCTATCAGACTTTTGCCAAGAAGCTAATCTCTGAAGGTAAAGCTTATCCTTGTTTCTGCAGCGAAGAAGATCTGAACAAGAAAAGAGAAGAACAGACCAGCCAGAATGTCACTCCAGGATACTGGGGCAAATGGGCAACGTGTAGAAATCTTACTATTGAAGAAGTTGAAAAACATCTTGCCAATAAAGATGAATTTGTCATCAGATTAAGATCTCAAGGAAACTCAGAAAACAAATCAACATTCCACGATGAAATCAAAGGTGATATCACCGTCTGTGAAAATGATCAGGATGTTGTACTTCTTAAAGCAGACGGCATTCCTACATATCACTTCGCTCATGCGATTGATGATCATCTGATGCATACAACAACTGTATTAAGAGGTGAAGAATGGCTTTCATCTTTACCAATCCATCTTGAACTGTTCAAGGTATTGGGATTTAAGTTACCTAAATTTGCCCATACAACAGTTTTAATGAAGATTGATGAAACAGGTACAAAGCGTAAACTATCAAAGCGTAAAGACCCAGAACTGGCTTTAGATTACTACAGACAGTTAGGTTATCATCCATATGCAGTAAAGCTTTATCTTATGACTTTACTTAACTGGAACTTTGAACAGTGGTTCTTAGGACATCCTGATTCTGATTTAAGTGAATTCAAATTCGAATTCAAGAACATGGGTCAGTCTGGTGCACTGTTTGATTTAGAAAAACTTAACAATATCTCTAAAACTTATCTGTCAAAGTTCTCTTTAGAAGAAATGAAGAACTTCTTAAAGCCTTATGTTAAAGAATTCTATCCTGAAAGATACGACATGTATTTCGGTGATGAAGAATTCCTTGACAAGGTCTTAAGCCTTGGCATGGGTATGAACTTAAAGAAGAGAAGAAAAGACTACATCTTTGCCAAACAGATTCTTGAATCTATTGACCTTTACTACAATTATGAAAAGGTTGATGAGTTCACTCATGATGAATCAACTGTAAAGAGCATTCTTGAAGAATTTGTTAAAACTTACGATTATAATGATGACAATAACACCTGGTTTGAAAAACTGAAGGTTATTGCGAACAATAATGGATTTGCTGCTGAAATGTCAGACTATAAGGCAAACCCAGAAGGCTATAAGGGTGCAATCTCTGATGTTGCAGAAATTATCAGAATTGCTGTAACTGGTCATAAGAATTCACCAGACCTTTGGGCTATTATGCAGATACTGGGAAAAGACGAATCCATCAGACGTATACAGAGTATTTAACTCAAAAGGAGACCTATGAAACAGTATTTAGATCTTTGCCGTCACATTCTTGAAGATGGGCAGAAAAGAGAAGACCGTACCGGTACAGGTACAATTTCCTGCTTTGGTTATCAGATGCGTTTTAACCTTGAAGAAGGTTTTCCTCTTTTAACTACCAAGAAAGTATTCTATCGTGGAATATTCGAAGAACTTCTCTGGTTTTTATCAGGAAACACCAATATTAAACCATTGGTAGATAAAAACGTTAAAATCTGGAATGAATGGCCTTATGAAGACTATAAGAAACTTCCTGAATTCAAGGGAGAAACACTTGATGAATTCATTCAGAAGATTAAAGACGATGATGAATTTGCTGCCAAATACGGAAACCTTGGTCCGGTATATGGCAAGCAGTGGAGAGACTTCGGTGGTGTTGACCAGATCACTCAGCTGATTGATGGCATCAAGAACAATCCATTCTCAAGAAGACACCTTGTTGTAGCATATAATCCTGCAGAAGTTAAAGATATGGCTTTACCTCCATGTCATTCACTATTCCAGTTCTATGTATCTGCTGATGGAAAGAAACTTTCATGTCAGTTGTATCAAAGAAGCGGTGATGTATTCCTTGGTGTACCATTCAATATTGCATCATATTCACTGTTACTGGCTATGGTAGCTCAGGTATGTGGATTAGAGCCTTATGAATTTGTTCATACATTTGGTGATTGTCATATCTATCTTGACCATATCGATCAGATTAACGAACAGCTTACAAGAGCTCCTAAAGCTCTTCCTAAACTTAAACTGAATCCTGAAGTTAAGAACATCTTTGACTTCAAGTATGAGGATATTGAAATTGTAGACTACGATCCATGGCCTGCAATCAAAGGAAAGGTATCTGTTTAATGTTTTCACTGATTGTTGCCCATGATGCCAACTATGGTATCGGACTTGATAATCATCTTCCTTGGCATTTAAGTGAAGATCTGAAACAGTTTAAAGAGCATACCATCCATAAGAAAATACTTATGGGTAAAACTACCTTTGACGGCTTCAAAAAACCACTTCCTGAAAGACATACTGTTGTTGCCTGCTTTAAAGGTGAAGAAGGTGAAAACAGTGAACTTGTTACATACTGTACCGATCTGATTCAGTATCTTAAAGACAATGAGAATACTGATGAAGAGATTGTTGTATGCGGTGGTGCATCTATCTATAAGTTATGTCTTCCTTACTGCAAGAAACTTTATATCTCTTTAGTAGAAGGTGAACATAAAGTAGATACATACTTTCCGAAATACAATCCTGAAGACTATACAGTAGCATCAGTTACACCGTTTGAAGGATTTAAAGTAATCGAATACATAAAAAAGTAACCTCGCGGTTACTTTTCTTTTACATGTTCTATTCCCTGATTGAGAATCTTTTTTACGTGGTCATCAGCCAGTGAGTAGTAGACGGTTTTACCGTCTTTTCTGTTGATTATGAGCTTGCTGGACTTGAGTGTATTAAGCTGATGGGAAATGGCAGATACGGTCATATTGAGCCTTTCTGCTATTTCATTTACACAGAGTTCGTTATCTAATAGTTCATTAAGAATTCTGATTCTTGTTGAATCGCCGAACATTTTAAAGAGGTCAGCTGCATCAATCAGTATTTCATCTTTTGACATACTAGACTCTCCTTATGTAAAGAGCTCTGATTGCGTTAAGTACACAGATAATCATGACACCGACATCAGCAAATATAGCCATCCACATTGTTGATTTGCCAATGGCACTTAATAACAGGAACAAGACTTTGATTATGATGGCAAACCAGATGTTTTCATATACTATCTTCAGACAGTTCCTTGAAACTCTGATAGCCTGAACAATCTTGATTGGATCATCATCCATAAGTACTACATCAGCTGCTTCAATTGCTGCATCAGATCCTAGGGCTCCCATGGCGATACCGATATCACTTCTTGCAATTACCGGAGCATCATTGATTCCATCTCCGACAAAGCCGACCATTTCATGAGCTTCTTTTCTTTCTAGTATCTTTTCAAGATAAGATACTTTTTCATCAGGTAACAGTTCAGAATATACTTCATCAATACCGAGTTCTTTTTTGACATTGTCAGCAATTGACTTCAAGTCTCCTGTCAGCATTACTGTCTCTTTTATGCCTGTTTTTTTGAGTTCTCTGATACATTTGGCACTTGTAGGCTTGATTATATCGTTAATGAGAATATGTCCCATATACTCGTTATTTACGGCTATATGAACAATAGTACCAACGCACTTGCATGAGATTGGTTCAACACCATTGTCCTTTAAGAGTTTTTCATTTCCTACCAGAACATTCTTGCCGGAAATAACCGAGATAATTCCTTCTCCTGGTATTTCCTTGATAGATTCAACTTTCTCTTTCTTAAGTTTTCGTCCATAGGCTTTTTTGATAGACATGGCAATAGGGTGGTTTGAATAGATTTCTGATAAGGCTGCATATTCAAGAAGTTTTTCATTGGTCAATACATTGTGATGAATACCGTTTACTTCAAATACGCCTTTGGTCATAGTACCTGTTTTATCAAATACCAGATATTTGACTTTGGCCAGATTTTCTAAGTGGTTAGAGCCTTTAATCAGTATGCCTTTGTTGCTGGCGCCACCAATACCCGCAAAGAATGAAAGGGGAATCGATATTACCAGTGCACAAGGACAACTTATAACCAGAAATGAGAAAGCTCTTAACAGCCACTCAGAGAAATTGGCTTCATTTCCTCTAATAATATTGTAAAGAGGAGGAATAATAACCAGTGCCATAGCAGCATAGCAGACAATTGGTGTATAGTACTTGGCAAACTTGGTAATGAAGTCTTCTGATTTTGATTTATTGCTGGTGGCATTCTCAATAAGATCAAGCACTTTTGCCACAGTTGAGTCATCATAGGACTTGGTAGTCTTTATTTTGATAGGTGAAGTCATATTGATGCATCCTGATATAACTTCATCGTGCATCTTGATATCACGTGGTCTTGATTCACCGGTTAAAGCACTGGTATTCAGTGTTGATTCACCAGATATCACTATGCCGTCAATCGGAATCTTTTCTCCGACTTTTACAATCAGATATGAACCGATTGGAACATCAGCGGGATTTACAACAGTTTCATCACCGTTTTCATCTAACAGATTGGCAATATCCGGTCTGATATCCATAAGATCAGATATAGACTTTCTTGATTTCTTGATCGCATAGGACTGGAAGAATTCACCGATCTGATAAAAAAGCATTACCGCTACACCTTCATCGTATTCTTTTAGTCCGATTGCTCCGACAGTAGCAACAGCCATCAGGAAGTTTTCATCGAACAGCTGTCCTTTAAATACGCCCCTTATTGCTTTATAGAGGATGTCATAACCGATCACAAGATAGGGAATAAGGAAATAAATGAATTCGTATATTCCTTCAAATTCGATTATTTCTGCACTTATGAACAGAACTGCCGTAATGGCAATTCTAACAAGCATCTTTTTCTGTTTTTTATTCATTAAAAGAAAATCTCACAGTCATCTTCTACATTTTTGCAGTTTTTAAGAACCTTCTTCATTGTTTCTTTTTCATCTGTATTGTCTTCAAACTCTACAATCATCTTTAAAGTCATGAAGTTTACTGTACAGCTTTTTACACCTTCAGTTTTTCTTGCTGCTTCTTCCATCTTGTTTGCACAGTTGGCGCAGTCTACATCGATTTCATATGTTTTTTTCATAAATACTCCTTTGAACATTTGAACAAACGTTCAAGTATTATTATAGTTTAGAATCTTAAAAATTCAATGGTTTTGCATTATAATTATCACTATGAAAACAGAACGTGAATTTCCAGTTGTAACTATAACCAAAAAAGGTGAAAACTTTATTGAAGATGGCAACAACTGGGTATATGAAAATGAAGTATTAAGCATTTCAAAAGAACATGACAATGGTGATATTGTTGATGTTGTAAGTGAAAAGGGTAAATACCTTGGAAGTGGTTTTATTTCTGATGTATCTAAGATCAGAGTGAGAATCTTCTCCAAGAACGCCAATGATACCTTTGACAGAGAATTCTTTAAAAGAAGACTCAAATACGCACTTGACTACCGTCTTACAGTAATGGACAGTATTGATAACTGCCGTATTGTCTTTGGTGAAGCTGACGGTTTCCCTGGACTGACTATCGATAAGTACAACGATATTCTTGTAAGTCAGATTGCAACTATCGGTATCGATATAAGAAAAGATATGATCTTTGAATCTTTACTAGAAGTATTCAAAGAAGCTGGTATTGAAATAAATGCCATCTATGAAAGAAATGACCTCAACTCAAGAGTCTTGGATGGCTTAGAGTCATATAAAGATTATTACTGGCATTCTGATAAATATGATTTGAGTACCAAAGAAACCATTATTTTAGAAAATGGAATCAAATATTATGTAGACTTCATCGAAGGACAGAAAACAGGTTACTTCCTTGACCAGAAGTTCAACAGAGACCTTGTAGGCCGTATTGCAAAGGGTAAGAAAGTACTGGACTGTTTTACTCATACCGGTTCTTTTGGACTTAACTGTGCAAAGAATGGTGCGGCTAAAGTAGTGAGTGTTGATATTTCACCACTGGCAATTGAACAGTCAAGAAGAAATGTTGAACTCAATCATTTGGAAGATAGAATTGAATATGTCAAAGCTGATATCTTCAAATATCTTGATTCAGTAAAGAAAAGGGAATATGACATTATAATTCTTGATCCACCGGCATTTACCAAGTCAAGAAGTACTGTTATGGCTGCATTCAACGGTTATAAGAGAATCAACTCTGAAGCGATGAGATTATTAGGTAAAGGCGGATATCTTGTAACCTGTTCGTGTTCGCACTTCATGAATGAAGAACTGTTTGTAAAGATGCTTCTTGAAGCTGCAAAAGAGAATAATGTCACTATCAAACAGATATCATATACTCAGCAGGGTAAAGACCATCCGATTCTACTTAGTTCAAATCAGACAGATTATCTTAAATTCTATATTCTGCAGTTAATGTAACAGACTTGTAATTATTCTTGTGTTTAAATTTATCTAAGGAGAATAGAATGAGCGACAAAAAAGAACTGAATACCGAAGAACTTGAAAATGTAAATGGTGGAGCAGATACATCTGATTCAAGCAGTATCATTGATAATGACGGTAAAACAAATTCTTACGATGCAGGTATACTGCTGTCAACGTTACAGAGTGGAACTAAAAAATAACCCGTTGGGTTATTTTTTCTTGGTCAATACTTTATAAAGCACAAATGAGATTGCCATAGTAATCGGAAGAACAACAGCATTGTTAAAGAGACTTATCAGCGATGGTCCAACTGATGTGCCGAATCTGTCACCGACTTTTACGATTACATTGGCATTATCTTCCTGGATGCTTTCATCTTTGGAGATTTCCAGGAATCTTTCACGGTAACTTAGTGTACCGAAAGAATCCAGTATACCCATAACAGCAGTTACAAGGATAATCATTATTATTGAAGAATTTAACTGATATACCAGCATTAGTATTACACAGCCGATCATATAAATGTAAGGCATATTAATTAGTCCTGCTTTTTTCTTCAGATACGAATATGTAAGTTTTGCACTGTAGGCGGATATAAGCCTTCCAGACATCGATACAAACGAGATTACCGCAGTCGTAAGACCGAGATTCATAATATCAATCGGGAACTTGTAATCAAGATATACATCATAGAATGCAAGTGGAGCAATAATCAGAAGAAGGAACAGGAATGACTCCTTTTTGTTGAAGAATCCTTTTATAGAATTTCTGTCGGTTTTCTTTTCCGACAAAGACACCATATTGAATTCGGTTTTTCTGATCATAATCAGCATCACGTATGAAATTGTTATTATAAAAGAAGCAATAAGCAATACTGTTCTGTATCTGAATATTGAACCGAATACACCACCGACAATAATGCCGATACTCTGACCGACATTAAGCGTTGAACGAGACTTTACAAGAAAGGTTTCTTTTCTTGACTTATCATCACATCCTGCCACATAGAAGTAGCTAAGCATACTGCCAAGTCCATCAAATACACATACAAGAAGATAGGCAAGAAAGTTATAGACAAAATTATCAAAAAGAGCAAAGAGCACAATACCACTAAGTCCGATTGTGAATGTCATAATGAAATATGTTCTGACGTTGCGTACAAGTTTATTTATGCTGGAAGAAAGTATTGAAATAACAGTTGTTAGGACAATACCTGCCGAATAGATTGAAGCAACATAACTGCCTGCATTACTTCCATATGAAAGCCTGCTAACTTCCATAAGTCTAGGAAGCATCAGTGACCAGGTAAGACAGTTTCCGATGATGTTGATTAATTCAATAGTGATAATTCTATTGTCAAGTTCACATAGACTTTCTTTGTCAGTATTGTTTTTCTGAATTCTTTCAGAAAGTTTGTCATATACAATAATCGCCAGTACCAGAAACAGAATCGATGAAAGTATGAATTCAAGGCGTTTATTCGTCTGAGAATTTTCGTTTATTGTTACATCAAGACATCCTTCAAGATTATCTAATTCCTCGTTATAGTTATCGTTGAGCACAATTGTTTCAATGTTCCCATTGTAGGTCAGAAAACCATCGATATTATCCTGGGCAAACTGTCTTCTGTCTTCTATTTCGTCGCCATGTTCTATTAGATCCTGATGGTAATAGAATTCAATAAGCGATGTTACATGCTCAACTTCTTCGTTAACAATAGTTTTCTGCTGGTTATTAAGTTCAACTGCCGAATAGAAGGAAATGCTTCCAATCCAGATGAAAATAAAGATTATGCCGGCAGTTCTGCTGTATTTAAGATTGTCTTCTTTTCTTAAAAAGATTATCAGTATTAAAGAAAGAACTATAAATGTTAAAGTTGATAGAACCAGTTTGTTTATAAGACCATTCTCAAGAAGAATATTGAAGATTCCTTCGTGTTCAATTCTGACAAGGAAACGGTAGTCTCCGTATTCGTTGTTGAAATAATCAAAACTGCTTTTTATTTTTCTTCTTCCAGGGTCGATTGAATGAATCAGTTCAGGTATCAAAGAATCACTTTCATCATTGCTCAAAAACAGATTGTTAGTCTTGGAAAAGACACCGACAGAAATCATACTTTCTTTTTCTGTGTTTATCTCATCGGCTATTCCGCAGATCAGTCCAAGAACCTGCTCACTTGTTTCATCATCAAGCTCATACTCAGAGAATGCTTCAAGATAGTAAACAATATTGTTGTAGTTTGCCATCTGAAAGTTTTCTCTGGCTTTAAAGGTTTCTATTACTTCATTGGTTGAAACCAGGCCAATAAGAAAAAGCCCAACAGCAAAAATCGAAACCAGGCATTTTATTATGCTTCCGGATATTTTATTATTCATATTCGCACCTTATTTTAAAACTGCTTCTTCGTTCAGTTTGAGTATTATTTTTTTATTTACTTTGCAGATCTGTCTGTCGTAGGTATAGAAACCGTTGATTTCTTCTTCAACATCTGAGACCTGGGTTATGATGTAACCTGTCATTCCATTTTGAATAGAAGGATAGATCATCTTTTCAAACATCTCTTCATATTTTGCTGTAAGTGCTTCTTCAGAATCCGTACTTGCATAGCCATACTCTTTATCGGATGTGATATGTCCATCAATCTTGCGTTTATAGCCTCCGCATTCACTCAGAAGTACAGCGCCGTTTCCCTTCGTAAGTACTTTATTTCGGAAATAGATATGATAGGATATAAAATCTGATTTCTTTTTGTGGAACCAGCCGCTTGTTGAATCGAATAAACGGTCAGGATCTTCATTTTTAAGGATGTCATACATCATATCAGCACACTGTTGTCCCCAACCTTCGTTATAGATGGTATAGGAGAATACAGAAGGGTGGTTATATACTTCTTTGATTATGCCTTTGGAATGTTCTTTAAAAAGTTCGAGTCTTTTTCTGTTTACAAAAAACGTATCAATATTGAGGTTTATTCCGGCGGTAGGAAGGGCTGCATGGTAAATAAGTGACCACTTTCCTGATTCCACCATATCCTGCATAACCAGCATTCCGAGTTTATCACAGGCATAATAGAAAACCTGAGGTTCAAGTTTGATGTGTTTACGAAGGGTATTGAAACCAAGCTCCTTCATCCTTAATACGTCGTTGAAGTATTCCTGAGGGTCTTCAGGAAGAAAAATACCATCAGAAAAATATCCCTGATCAAGTACGCCCTTGATTATGAAAGGTTCATCATTCAGATAAAGTCTCTTATCTTTCTTGACGAAATCTTTGATTCCGAAATAGGATTCTACTTCATCGTTGTTAGTCTTTACAGTAAAGGTATAAAGATATGGATCATCAACTGACCAGAAGTGCGGTACTATTCCAACGTCATTGAAACTGATCTCTATGTGTTTTGCTTCATAGAACTGTTTGTACTCTTTTTTGCCTTCGAGTTTTATGGTCAGGATATAGCCGGAACATTCTGAAACAACGTCAAGGATGAGTTTTTCCTTTGTGGCCTTTATTTTAAGATCTTTTATGTAATGCCTTGGAACAGCTTCAATCCAGACTGACTGCCAGATACCGGATACCTTTGTATACCACATGCCGCTTGATTTTTCTGTCTGCTTTCCATAAGGAATATTACGGTCAAGGCTATCTGTGCATTCTACTTTAAGGATATTTACTTTCTTTAATGAATCAGTGATGTCAAACTCAAAAGGAAGATATCCCCCGATATGTTCACCAAGATATATATCGTTAAGATATACTTTACATTTCTGGTCTACAGCGCCAAAGTGAAGAATTACTGAGTCAGTTGATTTTCTGAATCCTGATGGCAGGACAAACTCCTTTGTATATGTCATATCAGGAGTATTGAGATTGCCTTTGTATCCTGATAAAAATGATTCTCTTGGAAAAGGAACTTCAATATCGTATTCGTTCATCATCCACTTTCCATCGAGTGAAAAGAAAGAATCTCTTCTTAACTGTGGACGGGGATAATACAATGACCATTTGTTCATAACTTAATTATAGATTAAAAAAAGAAGCATTACGCTTCTTATAGTTCGTTATAAAGTTCAACAGATTTGATTCCTGGAACTTCATCCATGACAATCTGTTCAACGCCTTCTTTTAAAGTCATATCCAAAGATGCACATCCAAGACATGCTCCATGTACCTGTACATAGACAACACCATCTTCAAGTTTTACAAACTGAACGTCACCGCCATCAGCCTGAAGATATGGTCTTACTTTCTCTATGGTTGCTTTTACTAATTCTTCTGTGTTTTCCATACTTATATAAATATATCACTAATTAAATAAATTAGTGTTTTTTTCTTCTTTTTTCAAAGTCTTCTTTAACTTCAAGAAGTTTGTCTTTCAGATCAAAATGAGTGACAAACGGAAACATGAATGAACTGTGGGCTTCAATCTGCAAATGTACAACTTTAATTAAAGACTTGATGTTTTCGATATGAACAATGACATCATTGTCTTTGGCGAACTTTTTAAGCCTTCTGACGACTTTTCCTGAATAAATTACATCAATTATGAATACTCCGAAAAACAGTCCGATAAAGAAAGAAAAAGCCAGATTCTTTGAAAACCAGATTAATGAATTATAGATATGTTCATGAACAAAGAAGAAATAAACAGCGCCCATAACTGTCCAGAAGAAAGAGAATAACGGGCAGATAAGGCCCTGAATATTACCCCACATGTCACGGTAATCCCATAATCTGATATTCATTACTTTAAGAAAGAAAAGCCCACCGATATATTCATTAAGCGTCATTGAAACGGCCATGATTATAAAGATTATCCATCTGTCAATATGGTAATACTCGCCCATATAGGCAACTATGAACAGCACACATAAACCAATGCCGTAGATTGGAAGATATGGTCCGACACAGAATCCAGGATTGATCCATTTGTGTTCTTTACGGTTTTGTGTAAAAAAGCGTCTGAAGAACAGTTCAATAATCCACCCAATATGTGAACCGATATAGAAAAGGAATGCAAGTATCAATAAATTGTTCATAATTTCATTTTAGTTCTGCAAATGAAAATTGTTAATCGTTGTATAATATTACACGTGAAAACAAAATATGAGATTGGCATGGTTGTATATGGAAAGATTACAGGCGTAAAACCTTATGGTGCATTCGTCGGTTTTGAGGATGGCTGGAGCGGCCTGATTCATATTTCAGAACTTTCCAATGGTTTTGTAAGAGATGTAGCCAATATTGTAACAGTCGGTGAATACTGCATGCTTAAGGTCATTGACATTGACTATGAACACCAGCAGTTAAGACTTTCTTACAAAGCTCTCAATCAGAATGTACGCAAGTATTCAAGAAGAGTACGTTTTGAAGGAATCCCTAAAGCGGTTCTGGGATTTTCATCTATTGCCAATATGATGCCTATCTGGCTAAAGGAGAAAAAATGATCACATTAGATCTGAGCAATGCTCATTTAAATGAAAAGATTTCTGATTATCAGTCAGAGATTTCAAAAGTACATGGTTATCTTCATGAAAGAAACTACAAAGGTTCTGACTTTCTAGGTTGGGTAAACTGGCCAAAAGATTATGACAAGGAAGAATTCAAGAGAATCCTTGAATTTAAAAAAGAACTTGACGGCAAATACGACACAGTACTTGTATGCGGTATCGGTGGATCATACTTAGGCGCAAGAGCTGCTTTAGAAATGATCAACGGTTTATATCCAGACAATGGTGTTGAAGTTATATTTGTCGGAAATACTTTCTCAAATACTTATATCTCACAGGTTTTAAACCACATCAGGAATAAGGAAGTTGTTCTGAATGTTATCTCTAAATCAGGTACAACTACTGAAACATCTCTGGCTTTCCGTGTATTCAAGCAGTTCATGGAAGAAAAGTACGGAAGTGAAGCAAAGAACAGAATCATTGCCACTACTGACAAAGCAAGAGGTACTCTAAAGGCACTAAGCGATAAGGAAGGCTACAAGACATTTGTTATTCCTGATGACATTGGTGGAAGATACTCTGTAAGTACTCCTGTAGGTCTGATTCCAATGGTTCTGGCTGGTGTAGATATTGAAGCAGTTATGAAAGGTTCATTAGACGCAATGAATGAGCTCAATACTGATGACTTAAACAAGAATCCGGCTTACCAGTATGCTGTAGCAAGAAGAATCTTAAACAAACAGGGCAAGAGAAGCGAAATGTTTGTAACATATCATCTGCAGCTGACTATGATTGCTGAATGGTGGAAACAGCTGTTTGGTGAATCTGAAGGTAAAGATGGACTTGGTGTTCTTCCAACTTCAGCTTGTTTCTCAACTGACCTACATTCACTTGGACAGTTTGTTCAGGATGGTGACAAGGTTCTTTACGAAACAATTCTTAACGTTGAAAATATGCCATTAGACTTTGATTTCCCAGCTGATGAAGAAAATCTTGACGGAATGAATTACCTGGCTGGAAAGAAAGTTTCATGGGTAAATAAACAGGCTATGCTTGGTACACTAAGCGCACATGCTGATGACGGCAATGTTCCTAACATCATGATCAACCTGAAAGACAACAGTGCCTATGCATTCGGCTATATGATCTATTTCTTCTTTATTGCCTGTGGTGCAACATGCTATATGCTTGACATCAACCCATTCAATCAGCCTGGTGTTGAAGTATATAAGAAGAAGATGTTCAAACTTCTTGGAAAAGAATAAGATACAAACTCCTCAAACGAGGAGTTTTTCTTTTGTGCTATGATGGATGTATGAAATACGACAGCAATGAAATGAAAATGAAAGTTGAACTCTTTGATGAAAAGACTCTTTTACGTACAATGATGAGACTTTCATATGAAGTAGTTGAAAAGAATGATGATCTTTCTAAGATTGTGCTTGTAGGAATAAAAAGAAGGGGAATTCCTCTGGCACAGATGGTTAAAGACAATATAAAGAAAAACACCGGTACTGACATTGATATGGAGACACTTGACATCAAGTATTACCGTGATGATTTACAGAAGATTGACATCAATCCTCAGATAACAAAGCAGGAGTTCAAAGTAGATATCAATGATAAAGAAGTAATACTTGTTGATGATGTGCTTTATACAGGCAGAACTGTCAGAGCAGCAATCGACGCGATATTTGACATCGGTAGACCTAAAAAGGTATCTTTACTTGTACTTGTTGACAGGGGGCACAGAGAACTGCCTATCAGACCTGATTATGTAGGCAAGAACACTCCTACTTCCAATTCAGAGATGATCAAGGTCAATATTTCGCCGATTGATGAAAAAACCAATGTTGAATTATGGGAACTTCTTTAAAGAATATTATTGTATCAGGCTGTCTTATCGGCAATAAATGCAGATATGATGGCAGTACAAACAAAGATTTAAGAGAAATACTTAAAGATAAATGTAATATCGTTGCAGTCTGTCCAGAACAGATGGGTGGATTAAGCACGCCAAGAGTTCCTGCTGAAAGAATTGATGATAAGGTAATAAATAAAGAAGGGCTTGATGTAACCAAAGAATATACATTAGGTGCAAAGATTGCTTTAAAACTTGCAGTAAAGAACAACTGCAGAATTGCTTTATTGAAGGCTAAATCTCCATCGTGCGGAAGTAATGAAATCTATGATGGAACATTCTCTCATACACTGATTAAAGGGGATGGAGTCACTGCTGATCTCTTTAAAAGAAACGGCATAAAAGTATATACAGAAAACGAACTGAATGAACTATTTATAGAACTTCTAAAATAGTTCATTTTTTTGTTGACTCGTCAACTATTATTGGTTATCATTTTATTAGTAAATTGGCAATCTTTAAGTCCAATACAGAGATATTGGTAAGATGGTGCACAAAAACTCTAAATGTTTTATTTGCATGCTTACCTTGTCCTGAAGACAAGGTTTTTATTTAAGATGCGATTTACGGAAAGAGGGAAAAACTAATATGAAACTTATCTACAACGTTGAAGACAAACCAAAAGTAAAAGAGTTACTGGTTTTCGCACTTCAGCAGCTATTGGCAATCATTGCCTCAACAATCCTGGTACCAGTACTGGTTAATGCACTGGGTGTTACCAACCTTAACATGGACCCATCAAGTGCTCTGATCGGTGCAGGTTTCGGTACAATCGTTTACTTACTTTTCACTAAATCTAAATCTCCAGTATTCCTTGGTTCATCATTTGCGTTCTTACCAAGCTTATATGCTGCTACTGCATTTGGATACTTAGGTATCTTCTTAGGTGCAGCTGTTGCAGGTTTGGTATATGTAATTATTGCTGTTATCGTTAAGAAATATGGTACTGACTGGGTTAACAGATTAATGCCTCCAACAGTAATCGGTCCAGCTGTTTCTATCATCGGTTTAGGACTTGCCGGAAATACTGCTGCTCAGTTTACTAAGACTGATTTATCAGGTCTGGCATACAGCTGGCCAGCAATCGCTTGTGCTCTTGTGACAATGCTTGTAACAATGGTTGTATCAGTTAAGGGCAAAGGCTTTGCTAAACTTATTCCATTCATCATCGGTATCCTTGCAGGTTATGCAGTAGCATGTGTATTTACAGTTATCGGTAATACTGCAGACATCGCTTCAATGCAGATCATCAACTTTGCACCACTTGTAAACAACTTTGAAAACATCACAGTTGCAAGCTTCTTCTCAGTTCCAAAACTGGCTTTAGTAGAAGGCATCAAGGAAGTTGCTTCTGGAAGTTCAACAGCATTTGCTAACTTAGGTACTATCGCTGTATTATTCGCTCCAGTAGCATTTGTAGTATTCGCTGAACATATCGCTGACCACAAGAATATCTCTTCAATTATTGAAAAAGATCTTCTTAAGGACCCAGGTCTAGACAGAACACTTCTTGGTGATGGTATTGGTTCTATGGTTGGTACAGCATTAGGTTGCTGCCCTAATACAACATATGGTGAATCTGTTGCTACAGTTGCAGTTACAAAGAATGCTTCAGTATCTACAATCTGGACTACTGCATTCATGGCAATCGTACTGTCATTCTTCACTCCATTCAACTGCTTCATCAACACAATTCCACAGTGTGTTCTTGGCGGTATCTCTGTAATCCTGTATGGCTTCATCGCTGTATCTGGTTTAAAGATGATTCAGACTTCAGACCTGAATGACAACAGAAACCTGTTCACAGTAGCTACAATTCTGATTCTTGGTATCGGTGGATTAGTATTCAACATCGGCAAGATCACTATCACAAACGTAGCAGCTGCTATGATTGTCGGTATCGTTGTAAATAATCTTTGTAAAACTAAAGAAGCAAAGTAATTAAATTCAAATAACTAAAAAGAAGAGGTAATCGTTTGATTACCTCTTTATTTGTTTCCATGTTTCTATAAGTTTTTCAAGCGTACAAGCCGCATTGGCAGGGGAAGTACTCGGAAGTTTAATTGGCTCAATTTTAATATTCGAATAGATATAATGCATATAAAGTTCATATGATTTGTTTCCGTTACAGTAGATGGTTTCAATATTGGAATTATTGAGTATTAAACTGATGTCATTTGGTATGACATTTTCAATGGATGAATCTGATGAACCTTTAATATCACATGACTTGATTACATCCCATACTGCAATTTTATTTCTTAAAAGAAAGTCTTTCTTTTCTTCAATGGTTATTGGAAGTTCGTTATTGTAAACGGCAGATGTGACTTTCCAGAATCTGTTCTGAGGATGACCATAGAAGAAACACGCAACTCTAGATTTAACACTGGGAAAAGATCCAAGAATCAGTATCTTTGAATTATGGTCATATACAGGTTCAATATTATGTACAGGCATAAATAAAGTATATAAATAAGGCTATGTCACAACAAACAGT
>DCHD01000035.1 GCA_002315565.1 Solobacterium sp. UBA1761
ACAAAGAAACATTCACTCTTTATGCTATATGGGAGCCAGTACATTACACTATTAAACTCAATGCAGGGTATGATGGTTCTGGTCGGTCAGCGATTGATATTAATACAATCTATGATAAAGATGTAACGCTTCCAGATAATATTTTTACTAGAAGCGGATATACATTCAGTGGCTGGGCAACAGAACAAGATGGCTTTATTAAATATAAGAATAAAGCCAAGGTCAAAAATTTATCTAGTGATGAAGAAGACTTTAATCTATATGCTGTTTGGAAAGTAAACACCTATACTATTGAATATAAAGCCAATGGTGGTACTGGGACAATGAAGAAACAGACAACTTTATATGATACCGATATAAATCTTTTGTCATGTGCTTACAGAAAGAACAATTATGATTTTGCTGGATGGAGTATAGTTCCTGCTGGAGAGGTTGTTTATTCCGACAATGAGGAAGTAATCAATTTGGCTGAATCAGGAACCGTTACACTTTATGCTGTATGGGAATATAATGGTCCATATGATCCAGATGCAAACAACAAATGCGCCTGTGTTATTGCTTCAAAACTGAAGGTTAAAGATGCTCCAGAAGGTGGCGCTGTTTATGAAGATGGTAAAGAGAAGATTGCTGACATAAAGTGTTATAAGATCCAAAATACTTACGAAGATGGCAAAACCAAGTGGGTAGAAATTGATGATGGTAACTGGATACAGTCTGGTTCCGGTTATACTGTTGAAAGAACATTTGGTTCAGATGATGCAAAATATACTACTAATCAGAGAAAGAAGTACTCAGATACTTTGTACCTTAATGGGGTAACAGCTAACAATAAGCCTTACCTCGATCAGGTTTACAGCGTATCTTCTGCGGATTATGAATTGTCCATATTCCTTAAGAAAGCCATTCCTTTCCTGACGTATGGAGAACTGTTTGGAGGAAGCAAAGTGTATGATTTTGACATAGACAATCTTACTCAATCCAACAAAGAAGAGATGTTTAATATAATAACAGCTCTAATTCTAACTAAGTATTCTTACAAGAGCATAAGTCAGTTAAAAACAACTGCCAAGATGTGTTGTGAAAACCGTGAGTATAAATATGGAACATATAAAGGGATTTTTGCTGACTGGTCCAATCCGCCAATGATATTGAGAGAACATGTTGATGAGTTCTGTATGAAGTATTATGGAAAAACTATCGATTTCTCAGATGTAATACAGTATGATGCAAAGAATCAGGTATATATCTTTGTCCCATCTTATGGTCCAGGAATGATTGATGTATATCCGATTATCCTGAACAAGAGTATATCAGGAAGTACGATCAAACTTACTGTATCACCGTTAAATTTTTATTGCTTAGTAGGAGATGAAGGTATTAACGATCATACTTTCATGAAAAACGATTCCACTGGTAGATATATGACTTTAACAGAAGCAAGAAACAGTGTTATGTCAAATCCGCTTATGCTTACTGTTGAACTATATATTTCTTCTGATGGAAGCTATAAGTTTAAGAAAGTAACAATAGACTAAGCAGTCAAAACATCTGAACATATCCGAAGTTCAGGTGTTTTTATTATGCTTTTCAGTTTCAGTTCATAAAGACTTCACATACCAAAAACTATAATGAATTTGTTTTTGGAGGTTTTTTATGTCTAAGATCTGGAATTTTATTAAAAAGAAGAAAGTACTGTTCATTATCATTGCAGTAATTTTAATTGCTGCAGTAGTGGTTACATGTGTATTTGTTAAGAAGAGTCAGTCAAAAGATACTGGTTTTACATATACAAGAACTGTGACCTTAAGTAAAGGTTCTCTGCAGGATACGATTGTCGCATCAGGAACGATTGAATCCCGGAATACTTCAACTGTTACAGCAAGCGGCAATGCTCAGGTATCTAAGATAAACTATAGTGTCGGTGATTATGTTGAAGAAGGTGATGTAATCATTGAACTTGATAAGACCAGTATCAATAAGCAGATTTCTAAAGCACAGAAATCAGTAAATGAGTCTTATGAAAGACTTGAAGACAGTTATAATTCGGCAGTCAGTTCAAAAGATGAAATCTGGTCAAACTGGAATGCTTCATCTAAAACTCTTGCATCTGCTGAAACTGCATATAAGGATGCTAAGTCTAAAGTAGAAAGTTATGAAGAAGCTTATAATCAGGCTTATGCTCAATATAAAGAAGAAACAGAAGCTCTGCTTAGTGTTGATGGCTGTACTATCACTAACGGTAATCCGATAAACTGTGGTGAAACAGATGCCTACACTACTGCCAAGTCAGAAATGGAAAAGGCTCTATCAAATCTTAATACTATCAAGTCAACTACCAATTATGAAACATTAAAGAAAGAATATGAAACTGCATTAAGCAATAACAATAATCTATATTCTCAGTTAAGCAGTGCCAACTCTAAGGTGGCAGATGCCTATGAATCATTAGAAGAAGGTGTGAGCTCTGATAATCTTTCAGATCTGTATGATTCTTTGGAAGACTACGAATTGACTGCCAAGACCACAGGACAGATTACAAGTATGAATGCGGTTGTCGGTTCAGGAGTTAATGGAACATTGGCAACAATTCAGGATACATCAAAACTTAAGATATCTCTTACTATTGATGAATACGATATCTTCTCTGTTGCCCTTGGCCAGAAAGCTCTTATTGAAACCGATGCTTCTGACAACATCTATGAAGGTGAAGTATCTCAGATTTCTCCTGTTGCATCAGGCGGTATGGGTTCAAGCGGATTTGAGATTGAAGTAAAGGTGACAAGCGAAGATGTTTCAAAACTGTTGATCGGTATGTCTGCTGAAGTAACTATCATCATTACTGAATCTGAAGAAAACTTTACAGTACCAGTTGATGCGGTTGAAAGCAGAATGGATGGAACCAAAGTAATCTACGTTGAAGATGAAAACGGTGAATTCTATGAAGTAAGTGTTACAACCGGAAATGACAACGGCTACTATATTGAAATATTCGGTGATGAACTATATGAAGGAATGAAAGTACGTGCCAGTGCCAATGCTGATGAAGCAATGGTAATGGAATTCTCTGATGAAGCAATCAGTGAAGAAGGATTCAGTTTCGGCTTTGGCGGCGTAATGCCTTCAGGAGGTGGTGACTTCTCTGGCGGAGGCGGTAACGCACCATCAGGAGGTGGCGATATGCCATCTGGAGGCGGTGGTGGCAACATGCCATCAGGCGGCTTTGGAGGCAACTAATGAGTGAGCCTGTTATCTCTTTAAAAAACATAAAGAAATCCTATTTCGAGGGTCAGCCCAACGAACTTGAAATACTGCACGGAATTGACCTTGAAGTATATCCTGGTGAATTTGTGGCTATCGTAGGTGAATCAGGAAGCGGTAAATCTACCCTGATGAACATCATCGGCGCTCTTGATAAACCGACAGAAGGTGAATATATGCTCGATGGCATGGATATTCTTTCTTTAAAAGATAAGGAATTATCCAGAATCCGTAACGAAAAAATCGGTTTTGTCTTTCAGACCTTCAATCTTATCGGCAGAATGAATGCGTTCAAGAATGTGGAGCTGCCTTTGATCTATGCCGGTAAAGATAAGGAAGAAAGAACAAGAAGAGTTGATGAACTTATGGAAAAGGTTGAAATGACTGACCGTAAAAACCATCAGCCAAATGAGCTCTCTGGTGGACAGAAGCAGCGTATCGCAATCGCCAGAGCCTTAGCCAACCATCCATCGATTATTCTTGCAGATGAACCTACAGGAGCACTGGACTCTAAAACTTCAAGAACCGTTATGGATATCTTCCATAAACTCCATAAAGAAGAAAACAACACCATCATTCTGATTACTCATAACCAGAAGCTGGCAAATGAATGCGACCGCGTCATTACCCTTGAAGATGGAATGATAGTTGATCAAAGGAGGAATGCCTGATGTCAAGTCTATTGAATGCCATTGAAATGGCTCTGGCCAATCTGAAAGCCAACAAGACAAGAACTCTGCTGACAATGCTTGGAATCATCATCGGTATTTCTTCAGTTATCGCCATTATGACTGTCGGATCATCTTTGTCCGGTTCATTGACCAATTCACTTTCATCATTCGGTGTTACCAATATGACCGTATCTTTGACCAGTAAGGATGATGACAACTCAACGCGTATGTTTATGCGCAGTTCCTATTCAGAATCCGATCTGATAAGTGAAGATATGATTGATGAGTATGCTACAGCATATAAAGATTTCATCGATTATGTCCTCTTAAGTGAAAATGTCGGATCATCGACAATCACAAAAGGTGAAAATTCTGCCTCAGTAACTGTAAATGGAGTAAATACCGATTATAAAGAGTATGAAGAACTGGAAATGGTTACCGGCAGATTCATAAATGAAGATGATATTGCTGATAAAAAGAAGTTCTGTGTCGTATCTGATCAGTTTATCGAAGATATGGGCATGTCACTTTATACAGCAGTTGGCGAATCGGTTAAGGTTACTATCTCCAACTATTATCAGGAACTGTATATTGTCGGTATCTATCATTATGAAAAAACCGAAAGTGAAGAATCGTCTTCCTCATCGATTACCACTACTTTATATATGCCGGTTACAACAGCAAAATATCTGAATCACTCAAATGATGGCTATTCAAGTTTCACTGTTGTATCCAAGGCGGATATCGATACATCGTGGTTTCTGAATACAAGTGAAGAATTCTTCGCCTCGTTCTATACCCACAATGATTCCTACACCGTATCTGTTTCCAATATGGAAGAGATGCTCGAAACAATGACTGAGATGCTTTCAACCGTTACAATCGCCATCAGCTGTATTGCAGCTATCTCCTTACTTGTTGGAGGCATCGGCGTCATGAACATCATGCTGGTATCAATTACCGAAAGAACTAAAGAAATCGGTACAAGAAAAGCTCTTGGTGCAACAAACAGCACCATCAGAATGCAGTTTATTGTCGAAGCCATCATGGTATGTCTGATCGGTGGCATCATCGGTATCATTCTTGGTGTAGCAATCGGCTATGCTGCAGCAAACATCCTCGGCTTCATCGCCAGCCCTGATATCTCCTCAATTATGATTGCTGTAGTTTTCTCAATAGGAATCGGTATGTTCTTCGGTTACTATCCAGCCAATAAAGCAGCAAAACTCAATCCGATTGATGCACTGAGATATGAATAGTATATGAAAATCCTCAAATGAGGATTTTCTTTACTTTTATGCATAAAAAACGATATAAATCTTTACTTATATAAGAAAAAATCCTTTAAAAGTAAAGATTTATCCTGGTATTAAAAAACAGAAAAAAAGCACCTCAAACAGAAAAAATATGTGGTGTTATTTTTAATAGAAAACAGGCCATTTTTACATGTGAATCCAAATTGAAAATGTCC
>DCHD01000019.1 GCA_002315565.1 Solobacterium sp. UBA1761
GCGTGTCCTGGGCAGTCTACGTGAGCGTAGTGTCTCTTTGCAGTCTTGTATTCAACGTGTGCAGTGTTGATAGTGATACCACGAGCCTTCTCTTCTGGTGCACCATCGATCTGGTCATAAGCCTTGAATTCAGCCTGACCCTGTTCTGCTAATCTCTTAGTGATAGCAGCTGTTAAAGTTGTTTTACCATGGTCTACGTGACCGATAGTACCGATGTTAACATGTGTTAACGAACGGTCAAATTTCTCTTTTGCCATTTAAAGTTTTTTCCTCCTATAACATTATAATTTTACTAAAAAACGAGAATATAAAGCAATATTATTCAGCGTTTTTCTTGGCCATTTTTTCTGCAATGCTCTTTGGAACCTCTGAATAGTGATCCATCTGCATTGTATAGTTTCCTCTACCCTGAGTGAAACCTCTTAAGTCAGTGGCATATCCAAACATTTCAGCAAGAGGTACATAGCTTCTTACAGAGATAGCATTACCTTTTTCTTCCTGTTCTCTGATCTGTCCACGACGTTTTGTGATATCGCCCATGATTGAACCTAAGTATTCACTTGGTGCAATTGTTTCGACATCCATGATTGGTTCCAGTAATACTGGAGCACATTTCTTGGCAGCTTCTCTAAGTGCCAGTGATGCAGCCATCTTGAAGGCCATTTCACTTGAATCGACTTCGTGGTAACTACCATCGAACAGTGTTGCCTTGACGTCTACAACTGGGTAACCAGCAGTTAAACCGCCGTTTAATGCAGCCTTAAGTCCTTCTTCGACTGGTTTGATGTATTCTCTAGGAACTGTTCCACCAACAACTGCATCAATAAATTCGAAGCCTTTACCCATCTCATTTGGTTCAAACTTGATCCAAACGTGACCGTACTGACCTCTACCACCAGACTGTCTGACGAATTTACCTTCACATTCAGCTTCCTTAGTGATTGTTTCACGGAAAGCAACCTGTGGAGCACCGACGTTACATTCAACTTTGAATTCACGTTTCATTCTGTCGACAATGATGTCTAAGTGTAATTCACCCATACCGGCGATGATAGTCTGACCTGTTTCTTCATCGGTATAAGTTTTGAATGTTGGATCTTCTTCAGCAAGTTTAACCAGTGCAAGAGTCATCTTATCAGAATCGTTTCTTGTCTTTGGTTCAACTGACATCTGAATAACTGGCTCTGGGAAGACCATAGATTCAAGAACTACCGGAGCGTTTTCAGCACACAGAGTATCACCGGTTGTAGTATTCTTTAAACCTACTACAGCAGCGATATCACCAGCACGTACTTCATCAACATCAGCACGGTGGTTTGCGTGCATCTGAACGATTCTTCCTAAACGTTCTTTTCCATCTTTTGTTGCGTTAACAACATAGCTTCCTGCTTTTGCTACACCAGAGTAAACTCTGAAGTAAGTCAATCTTCCAACGAATGGGTCTGTCATAACTTTGAAAGCTAGGGCAGCAAATGGTTCTTCATCACTTGCTTTTCTTTCAACTTCTTCACCCTTCATGTTTGTTCCTTTGATCGAAGGAACTTCAACAGGGGATGGAAGATAGTCAATGACTGCGTCCAGTAATAACTGAACACCCTTGTTTTTATATGCGGATCCGCATAATACTGGGAAGAATTCAGAAGTTAGAACACCTTTTCTGATACCGCGTTTGATATCTTCAACGGTGATTTCTTTTTCTTCCAGGAATTTCTCCATAAGCTCATCATCATAGTCAGCAGCTTTTTCGATTAATTCCATTCTTAATTCTTCTACCTGATCTTTGAACTGATCATCAACTTCCGATTCAGTAATATCATTTCCCTGATCGTTATTGTAGATGTACTGTTTTCTTTCGATGATATCAATGATACCTCTGAAGGTATTCTCAGCACCGATTGGCAGCTGGATAGCAGCAGCCTTGGCAGCCAGTTTTTCACCGATTGATCTTACTGACATCATGAAGTCTGCGCCAGTAGCGTCCATCTTATTTGCAAAAACAATTCTAGGTACTTTGTATTCTGTGGCCTGTCTCCAGACTGTTTCAGTCTGAGGTTCCACGCCTGCTTTAGCATCAAGTACGGTTACTGCACCATCAAGTACTCTTAGTGAACGTTCGACTTCAACTGTGAAATCTACATGTCCCGGAGTATCGATAATGTTTACACGATGCTTTGGATACTGGTTCTTTGAACCTGCCCAGAAAGTAGTAGTGGCAGCACTAGTGATAGTGATACCTCTTTCCTGTTCCTGAGCCATCCAGTCCATCTGGGCTGTACCATCGTGTGTTTCACCGATTTTGTGTGTTTTACCTGTGAAGTATAGAATTCGCTCAGTACAAGTAGTTTTTCCAGCATCGATATGGGCCATAATGCCTATATTTCTTGTGTTTTCTAAACTATATTCACGAGCCATATTCTATTACCAACGATAATGTGCGAAAGCCTTGTTAGCATCAGCCATCTTATGAGTGTCTTCTTTCTTCTTAACAGAAGCACCAACGCCGTTTGCAGCGTCCATAATTTCGCCTGCTAATCTTAATTCCATTGTTTTTTCACTTCTGAGTCTAGAGTAGTTAACAATCCATCTTAAACCAAGAGTAAGTCTTCTTTCTTCACTTACTTCTACTGGTACCTGATAGTTAGCACCACCAACTCTTCTAAGTTTTAATTCAAGTTCAGGCATAACGTTATCAAGTGCTTTTTCAAATACTTCCATAGCGTTGTTGCCAGTCTTTTCTTCTACTACATTGAATGCACCGTATAGAATCTCTTCTGCTACAGCTTTTTTACCATCAATCATGATTTTGTTGATTAAACGAGTAACAAGCTTTGAATTATAGATAGGATCTACTAGTACATCTCTTTTTGCTATATGTCCTTTTCTTGGCATTTCTTTAATCTCCTTTCATGATTACTTAGGGCGTTTAGCACCGTAAAGTGAACGTCCCTGTTTTCTTCCGTCAACACCAGCGCAGTCCAGAGTACCACGGATAATGTGATAACGAACACCTGGTAAGTCCTTTACACGGCCACCACGGATAAGAACAACTGAGTGTTCCTGAAGGTTGTGTCCGATTCCAGGAATGTATGCTGTAACTTCCATAC
>DCHD01000040.1 GCA_002315565.1 Solobacterium sp. UBA1761
GTCTAACTTTGGAGGTGCACTACATTTTGCAGCTTTATAACCTTCGTAATCATTTACGCACTGGAAGTAATGTTCTTTATCCTTTGCATACTGAATCTGAGGGATAGCAAGTAATGCAACGATACAGATACCATAACCGATCCAACCTAAGTACTTCTGCAGTAAGCCACCAACTAGCCATACTGTTGAAGTATCGAAGTTTCCGTGCCAGCCACCATACTGAGCTGTCTGGAAGATGTAAGCACAAGCAGCACCGCCTAATACCTGGATGATACCAGAAGCAAATGTCAGGATGATAGAAGCCTTTAAGCCGCCTTCCTTATTTGCGAATACAGCGAATGTAGCGTTATCGAAGAATACAGGAACGAAACCAGTGATGATTAGAACTGGAGACTTGAAGATAACCAGACCTGCGATAGCAAGGAACTGACCTAAGCATCCGAATAAGAAACCGATAACTGGAGCGTTTGGTGAACCGAAGCCATAAGTAGCAGCACAGTCAACAGCTGGCATAGAGCCTGGAAGTAATCTTTCAGAAATACCAGTGAATGATTCAGTAAGTTCAGCAACGAACATACGAACACCAAGCTGTAAGATCTGCAGATAAACTGCCATCTTGAATGCTGTATCCATGATGTAGAATGGCCAAGCAAGTGAAGATGTCTTGTATTCAGAACCTAATACGATAAGGATCAGGCCAAAGAATACGAACATTAATGTACCAGTAGCAACAACGTTGTCTGAGAAGATTGATAACCAACCAGGTAATTCAAGTTCTTCAATTTTCTTACCGTTCTTACCACCGATTTTTGGAGCAAGTTTAGATACCATCCAGATACCGAACATCTGCTGATGACCTACTGCGAAGCCACCACCATCAGTTAAGTCCTGAGTAGGTTCAACTGTTAAGTTAGTAGATACAGCCCAGAATAGACCAAGAAGGATACCAAGCATTACTACAGCTGTTACGTCCTGTAATGCTGGGAAGAAGAATACCATCATCCAGATAGCAGTTGATGACTGCTGAACCATGATATGGCCTGTGATGAATAATGTTCTGATCTTAGTGATCTTCTGTAAAGCAACTAGAAGAATGTTCAGGAAGAAAGCAACTAACAGTGCAATCATGATTAATGATGTAGTTCTTCCAACAGCTTCTAATGCTGCAGCAGCAGCTGACTGACCAAAGTATGGGTCAATAACAGCAGCGTTTAATCCGAAACGTGCGTTTAATCCAGCAAGGATTGGACGGAATGTAGAAACTAGACCGCCTGAGCCAACGTTCAGGATCATGTAACCGATTGTAGCCTTTACGAAACCAGCATATGCCTGATAGAAAGGTTTCTTAAGTAATAAGTAACCAACGAATACCAGGATGCCTACAAAGAAGCAAGGCTGAGTAAGGATGTTAGTCTGGAAAAGGCCCCAGATTTTAAGCAAAAAATCCATAAAATTCTCCTTTCAAAATTATTTTAGGTTTTTCCCCTTACTCAAATTCTACATTATTATGTAAGCGCTTATTTTCCTTTTTGGATATTGTTCATAAAAAACATAAAAAAATCATATAAAAACCCATCGTCTGATGGGCTCTTTTTTATCGTATTGATGAAATATAGTTGAGTATGTTCTGATTATTCTGTGCCAACTTTATGGCTTTCTCAAAGCAATCTTCTGCTTCTTCCTTACGGTTTACCTTCTTTAAGGCATCGGCTTTGACAATGTAGTAATGCATTGCCTCACGTTTGTTCATACGGTCAGTTTCAATATTCATAAACTTGCGGCATGCCCCTTCAAAGTTTTCATCATAATACTCACATGTTCCAGAGACAACATCCCAGTTGAAGAAGTAGACGCCCTTTCTTGTCTTGCCCTTCTTGGTTTTGGTGTCTTTGAGCTGCACGAGATGACGGTAGGCAGTTTTCATTTTACCCTTGTCGTGAGTTTCACCATACATGATCATTGAGGCATATTCTTTAACGAGATTTACATCGTAGTCGTTCTTTACTGCGTCTTTTTCGTTTTCAATAGCGCTGATGGCTTCCTTTAACCCTGCAAAATCTCTCATATCAATAAGAGACAGCAATCTCATCATGATTGTTGAAGTTCTGAATGTTCTGTTGACATCGATCTTATCAATCTTTTTTAGAAGTGATATAGCTTTTTCAGGTTTTGAATCAAATACCAGTGCCTTGGTTGCTCCATCAAACATGAATCTCAGAATTTCATATAACAGAGCAAACAACCCTACTACTACACATACAGCCACCCAGATTGCCTTGTTTTCAACTTCACCAACCATAATAAAACCGATCAGATATACAAAGAACAGAAGATAGACAACAATATTGACGATTATCTTTGCATAATATGAGAACTGCATGCTTTTTTTCATAATAGAACCACCTTATATTGTTTCCATTATAATATGGCTTTTGCTTATTTCTCAAATATCAAGTATGATGAATTTATGAAAAAGAATGAACCGGTAATAAATAATGAAAAGTTAGAAGAAACAGAAAAACTGAGTTTTGTTCAAATGTGGGAACGTTCAAGAAAAGCAGGTGTTCTCTACTACACATTCTCATATGGTCTGTATGCTTTTATGACCTATCTGTTCATTAAAATGCTATATTGCCTTTACATAAAAGACTTCGATTTCAAAGTTGACTGGTGGGCAATACTTATCTGTCTTGTAATAGGACCATCATTCTATTACATCTGTGAAGCAATATATAAAAAGAAAGGTAAAAAGAGCGAATAACCGCTCTTTTATTGATTATGATTAAGGCTATTTTCTTCGACATTGACGGAACACTTATTCCATTCGGAACAAGAAAACTTCCAGAAAGTACCTATAACAGTCTTCTTAAAATCAAGGAAGAGACAGGTATCCACATTATTATCGCCACCGGAAAATCACTTGCTTCTGTTTTGAAACAGGATCTCATGAGAATACCTTTTGATGGTTTCCTGACTCTTAACGGCCAGCTCTGTTATGACAAAGACTTCAGAATGAATTTTGTCTATCCGATTATTCCTGAAGAAATGGATGTTCTCAAAAATATCTTCAATGACCACAAGATTCCATTCATCCTGATCGGTGAATTCTCCAAATACATCAACTTTATGAACGAAAAGATGCTTTACCACCTTGAAGAAAGCAATGACGTAATACCTGATGTCGGTGAATACAGGGGCGAAAGAATCTACCAGATAACTGCAGCTGTAACACCAAGACAAAGAGAAATACTTGAAAGCACCATGGACTATTGCCAGATAACAGCCTGGAGCGAAGACACAATTGACATCTTCTGCAGAGGCGGAGGCAAGAGCAATGCTGTAAAGAATCTGCTACGTATCTACAACCTTAAACCAGAAGAAATCATGGCATTCGGTGACTCTGAAAACGACATCGGAATGTTAAAGTATGCTGGAATCGGCGTAGCAATGGGCAATGCATCGGATAATGTAAAAGCTGTTTCCGATTACATAACCGATACCGTGGACAACGATGGTATAGAAAAAGCTTTGAAACATTTCAACATAATTTAAAAAGAGTTAGCCCTTTATGGCTAGCTCTTTTATGTATGCCTTGTTTTTTATCTTGCCGGTGCCTTTTCTTTTGTTATTGCTTCTCCCCAGCTGTTTGCCCAACTTTCAGGATAAAAGTCTACATATTTGATGTTCTTTTCTTTACGCATTTTTATGAAACATGGAACAAATGCCCAGGTCATTGACGGAATAGCAATTATAAACATAAACAATGGTCCAAGTACAATTGACTGAAGTGTATGTCCATATTCATGAACCAGTACTTCCTTGGCATCCTTTGCATCCTTGTGTCCATAGAAAATAAACATACCACATCCGCATGAGAACGTGAATTTCCATTCAGTAACTATTGCCCCGTGGTAATAGAAATGGTTTCTCTTTGGATTTTTGATGGTCAGTCCAAGAAGTATCAGTAAGCCAAGTATATTCTGGGGAATAGCCCAGGTTAGCTGCAATAATGTATAGATAATGTGATTGATAATATATTTCTTATTCATAAGTAAATCCTCTTTAGTTATTTTATATTCCAATTATTAGAGTCAAGCAAGACCAACCAGAACATTTAATCTTTTAAGCCGATAATCTTATAGAAGAAATCATATTCGCTGTCTTTTATATAACCGGCTTTAAGAAGTGTTTTTCTCGAGATAAGATTGTCTGATTCAGGCTGAACAATAATCTTTATGCCATCTGTTTCTTCTTTTATCTTTTCTTCAAGAAGATGAACTATCTTTGTTCCGTTTCCTTTATGAAGATAATCTTCTTCACCAATCAGATAATCAATACTGTAAGTTCTGTTTATATCGCTGTTTCCATGCCACTCTTCTTTTCCAAGACGATAGTCATAGTACTGAACAAAACCAATTGCCCTTTCATCATCCATGACGATAAAATGTCTGATAAAACTGAATTCATCACCACGATGTTTTATCTCATTTATCCAGCTGTCTTTATGTTTAAACCACTTTGCGACATGTGGTTTATCAAGCCAGATAACAAACTGTTTGAGATCATCATCAATAAAAGGTCTTAAATATAAATTCATATATTAATTATATTAAAAAGAAGTAACATAAGTTACTTCCATAATTGTTCAAGTGTTTGAATCATCTTCCTTGCTTCTTCTTTAGGATTAGCTGAATCTCTTATTGACCTTCCGGCAATAATACAGTAAAGAGGCAGACCTTTGAATCTTTCAAAGTCTTTATATTCAATTGAGCCTGTTACAGTTACTTCCATGCCCAGATCGCAGAGTTCTTTCGCTTTGGCAATTTCTGCATCTGACCAGCCACCTTTAATATCCCTTGAATGATGAAGTATCAGCTGTTTTACACCTATTTCTTTCCAGACATGAACATCATCCATTGTCCAGTTTCCATAGAGTTCAATCTGTACTCTGGTATTCAAACCTCTTTCTTTTATCTCATCCATTACAGCCTTGACTGTGCCAATATGGGCAGAGGCATTGCAGGTAATAAGGTCAGGCTTATATTCAAGCAAAAGACCAGCCATTACTCTACCTGAATCAGATATTTTAAAGTCGGCTACAACCAGTTTATCCGGATATCTGTTTCTGATTGTTTCAACGGCTTTTTTACCTTCAGCACAAAGCAGAATTGTTCCGCACTCAATTATATCTACAACTTCATCAACGCCTGTATTCAGCGTATTAAAGGCATCCTCAAGCGATGTATTGTCAAGCGCCAGCTGCAGTAATGGTCTATTCATATTTTGTCCCCTTGTACATCGTATAGAAACGGGCTGGATTATCTACCATGAACTTTCTGATCTGCTCCTCAGTAAATCCTTCATCCAGTAATCTAGGCAGCCATTTTTCTTTAATGTAGACAAGTCCTGGACCTTTTCCGTATACCAGATGATGACTTCTTTTGCCCATATCATTAGAGAACATGATTCTGTCTTCGTAGCCGTCTTTAACCAGTTTCTTCAAAAGTTCTACTCTTACTTCATCTGTATAATATTTCGCTTTACCTGGACCATCATAGATAAGATAGACACCCTTTTCCAGCATCTTTTTGTGATACCAGTAATCAGGATTCCTGTCGACATGTGCCAAACAGAAATGACTCAGATCAAGTCCTTCTTCTGACATAATCGCAATCTGTTCTAAACCCATAGTTCCAGTACTTGTATGTGTATGTACCGGTGCTCCGGTCTTGATTGAAGCTCTGGCAGCTGCACGGAGAATCTTTTCTTCTCTTTTTGAGATGTAGTCATAGGATGTACCGCCTTTAATCCATCCAGCTTTGGCATTAGTACCATCCATACCTTCTGTTACTTCTTTAATCATCTCTTCTTCAAGTTCATCAATGGTTTTATTACCTACCCACTCATCCATATTTACCTGATTTTCACAAAGATAACCGGTACAGCAGACAATATTGATTCCTGTTTCTTTGGCCAAAGAAATCATTCCGGCTGTATTTCTGCCCCAGTGTTTTGTACTGGCTTCAGCAATTCCTTTCCCACCTATTCCCTTGTAGATTTGAAGCATCTCTTTAGCTTTGTCGTAATCGTTTAAACGATGGTCTTCATCCATGAAACCGCCGACTGACGGATCATCGAGAATATGCTCATGAGCCATGGTATAGCCCAGCTCTTCAGGTTTAATATCACCTAGTATTGTTCTGATTTTTCCTTCCATTTATTCTCCCTCTATAAGCTCTACAGCTTTTTCCTTGAATACTCTTTTAAGTTCTTCACTCTTGCAGACATCAGTCACGATAATACTGATATCTTCAAGCTGAGAACAGTTGTAAAGTGATGTTCTATTAAATTTATCTGATTCAGCAAGAACTGCTGTTTTTGCTGATGATCTGATCATCGCCTTCTTGATTTCAGCTTCCATATCATTGATGTTGGAAATACACTGCTCATTAATTGCGTTGCAGCCGATAAAGGCAATATCAGCATTCATCTCACTTATCTGTTTAACCGAATAAGTACCGACAAATGAAACAGTTGATGAATCAAGCGTGCCTCCGATTGAAACAACCTTGAATCCATATCTTGTTGCATTCAGCAAGACAATCAGATTGTTGGTGATAACTGTAATCTTCTTATCCTTAAGATATGGTGCCATATGTCCAACTGTTGTGCCTGAACCAAGGAATATAACATCTCCATCTTTAATCAGTTCGCTGGCCTTCCTGGCAATCGTATCTTTTTTATAATCAAAGTCCATGAATGATGTATCAGCAGCACCATCACCAGCTTTAACTCCGCCATATACTTTGACAAGTTCTCCACTTTCTATAATCTCATCAATGTCACGACGCATAGTACTTAATGAAACATCAAAATGAGCACACAGTTCCTCATAGGTAGCACTCTGTTGTTTGATGATATAGTTCTTTATTTCTTCCAGTCTTTTAGTTTTCATATGGACACTTTCCCACCGTCATACACAGTTCAAACTTGTTTCTGACTTCTTTCTTCATATTCAATATCGCATACTCGTAGCCTGCCTGATTCCAGAGCGAAAGATTATCCTGAGAATTGAGGAAATCTCTCATTCCTGTAAAGAAAGCCTTCTGAATATCAGAGAAAATATTGACCTTGGTTATACCATTTCTGATGGCTTCCTTCATCTGCTCATCAGGAGTACCTGAGCCACCATGAACAACAAGCGGTACACTACTTTCTTCATTCAGTTTTTCAAGCAGCTCAATATTCAGTTCTGGTTCACATTTATAGACACCATGGCTTGTGCCAAACGACACCGCCAGACAATCAACCTCCGTTTCAGCGATAAACTGTTTCATTTCTAATGCATCGGTATAGACAGAATCATGGCCTGATGCACCACGTGAAGATTCAATACTTGAGCCAACAACACCATCACCGACATGTCCAAGTTCTGCCTCAACTGATACGCCATGTTTATGGGCATAGTCAGTTACTTCTTTTGTGATTCTGATATTCTCCTTAAATGGTTTACTTGATGCATCGATCATTACTGATGAATATCCTTGGTCAATTGCTGTCTTTATTGTTTCAAAATCAGTTGCATGGTCAAGGTGAATACATACCGGAACTTTAGCCGTCTTTGCCAGTCCAGTAAGATCTTTAGAAAGATATTCAAACTGTTCAGGAGTATTGTCACTGTATAAACCCATGAGAATTACCGGTGCCTCTGCTTCTTCTGCAACTTCAATGATTGCCTTGGCACTGCGATAATCACCACAATCAAAAGCCGGAACGGCATATTTTCTTTTACGGGCATCATTCAATATTTCACTTATTGTTACCAACATATCATTACCTCATCATCATTCCGCCACTCACATCAAGAGTGGTACCTGTCATATAGTCGGACTGGTTTGAACAAAGAAACAGCACCGTCTTTGCCACATCAGCGTGGTCCGCAATTCTTCCAAGCGGCACACGGGAAATGTATTTTTCTCTTTCGCCTGGCTTATTCAGGTGGTAGGAAACCATCTTTGACTCCATAATTCCTGGAGCCACACAATTTACATTGATGCCATTAGGGGCAACTTCTCTGGCGAGCGATCTTGTAAAGGCCACAATACCTGCCTTGCTGGCAGCATAATGGGCATGCCCACTGGTTGAACCGTTAAAGGCGGCCTGTGATGACATATTGACAATCTTTCCCTTTACATTATTTTCAAGACAGTAGTTTACAAATCTTTTTGACAGCATGAACGGTCCAATCAGATTGATATCGAGTGTCCTTCTGAATTCTTCCACATCCATGTCTTTAACTAATGCCTGTGGCCATACACCGGCATTGTTGACAATAATGTCAGCTCTTCCAAATACTTCCAGAGTCTTTTCAAATAACCTGCTTATATCTTCTTCATCCGAGACATCTGCCCCAAACGCAAACAGTTCTGCTTTTTCATTTCTTATTTCTTCAAGATAGTTTAAATCTGTATCACCATCTTTTCTTTTGTGATAGATCGCCATGACGTTACTACCTTCATTAAGTAACATACGGCATATCTCTAAACCCAACGAATCAGCTCTTACACCTGTTACAATGGCAGTTTTTCCTTTTAACTGGTAATCCATTATCTGATTCCTTTCACGATTTCGTTATCTTTAACACTACTCATGTTTAACATATAGGATGATGGTTCATGGTTTTCAAGCACATTGTTAAGCTCTTTTGCCAAAAGAACTGGTGAATGCGAGAAAGCATCCTTTGTAGAACCGGCAAGATGCGGAGTAACAGTGACATTTTCAAGCCCTATAAACTTATAGTTCTTCTCTGGCGGTTCTATATCATATACATCAATAGCCGCACCGGCAATTCTTCCTTCTTTTAATACATCAGTCAGAGCATCTTCATCTACAAGTCCACTTCTGGCGGTATTGATGAAGTAGGCGTTCTTTTTCATTCTGTAAAGCAGGTCTTTATTTATCATGCGTTCAGTGTCTTTTGTAAGACGGTAGTGAACCGTAACGATATCACTTCTTTCAAACAGTTCTTCAAGGTTTACTCTTTCAACACCTTCTTCATCCTTCATATATGGGTCATAGACGATGAGCTTAGCTTCAAAACCCTTAAGACGCTGGGCAACTTTGCGTCCAATATTCCCGTATCCGATAATCCCGACTGTCTTGTCACAAAGATCGGGAATGTTGTCAGAATTAGGATAATTTCTGTTCCATCTTCCTTCTTTTAATTCGCGGTGTGATTTTGCAATATTACGGCACTCAGAAAGAATCATACCCAATGTAAAATCAGCTACCGCATTGGCATTTCTGCCTGGAGTATTCATAACCAGAATATTTTTTTCATTAAGATAATCAAGATTGACATTTTCTATGCCACCTCTTAATACGCACACCGCCTTAAGTTTAGGGCAGGAATCTATCAAAACTTTAGGAATCGTACAGAACTGCGTAACGATGATATCAGCATCTTTACACTTTTCAATAATGTAGTTTTCAGACTGATATGTCTCTGCCCCATTCTGTTCTACTTTGAGGTTCATATTGACAAAATCTTCTATCTTATCGAATTTCCAGTCAAATACTTCTACCTCATGGTTTTTCTTAAGCAATTCAAGTCCCTTATCCAACACATCTGATGGTATATAAGGATCACCAATTCCAACTATTCTCATTATCATTACCTCTTCTATTAACTATATTCTTATAAATGGCAATCTCTTTGTCAACTTAATTACTAAAAAGGTCATAAATGAATATTTTATGACCTTTTATGAATATTTATTGAATATATTATGGACTTATTCGTTTGTTACACGCTTAAGTGGTTCAACTTTGATAATCTCTGCTTTTGTTCTTGAACTTATTTCACTCAGTTTGGATTCATCTACCAATGTATCTGTAAGAATGTAGTCCATATCATCAAGTGTACAGGAATTGAAACTGTAGTCCAGACCAATCTTGTTGTGATCGCAGAGAATGAACTTTGATCCTTTGGTGTGGTCAAGCATCAGCTTATTGATGAAGGTCTCCTTGATGAATCCGGTTGATACACCATTCTTGGAAAGTCCGCTGCAGCCGATAAAGCACTTGTTCGCATAGATTGACTGCAAAGTCTTAAGTGTAATGTCTCCAGTCATTGAATGTTTAGGATATCTGACTTCGCCACCCGTAAACATGATTGTGATATTTTCATCAGGATTGGAATAGATAGCTTTGGCATTGTTGGTAATGATAGTGACATTCTTTTTGTGAATGTAGTTGATCATTGAAACAGCCGTCATTGATGAGTTGATAAAGATAACATCGTTGTCTTCAACATAAAGGGCAGCACGTCTGGCAATAGCCAGAAGATATTTGCTTCTTTCATAGTCTTCTGAAGCATTGAAATATTCCTGCAGAATAGCAGCTCCACCATAACTTCTTTCAATGGCGCATCTTTCTTCCCAGTACTGCAGGTCTCTTCTGATAGTTACTGCAGAAACATCAAACATACTGACAAGTTCTTCAACGGAAATAAACTGATTTGACTGTACAACTTTCAGAAGTTCTTCTCTTCTTTTATCGACAATGTCCTTACTTACTTTCATGACTGTTCTCCTGTAAATAATTCATATAAGTCTTCATAAAACCAGTATCTTCCTAGTTTTATGATTATTTTAGCACCATTAATCATATATTAAATGATTTTATGAACATTTATATGATTATTTAAAAAGAAAAAGGATACCGAAGTATCCATTTTCTTAAAAAGATGAGCTTCCTTATTACAGAGCTGAACGGAAAGGAATGTTCTGTGGATGTTCGAAGCAGTCTTCGAATCCTCTTCTGTGATGATAGAAGATCTTATCCTTATCCATTGGATAAGTATATTTGCCACCTGGCTGCCAGTAGTATGGATGGAACTTGTATTCATTACGATCTTTCTTGAAATTGTAAAGAAGTTCAATTTCACCCAAGTCAGCCTGGAAGTTAGTCCATACATCCCAATGGATTGGGATAACAACTTCACACTTAAGAGCTTCGGCCATTCTAAGTACATCAATTGAAGTCATCTTGTCCTGCATACCTACAGGGTTTTCTCCAAATGAACCGAATGCTACATCAACTTTGTAATCTTTTCCGTGTTTAGCGAAGTAGATTGAATAATGTGAATCACCTGAATGGTAGATATTTCCACCAGGTGTCTTTAACAGATAGTTAACTGCCTTGTCATCCATGTCAGTTGGACATACACCAGTCAGTTCTTCTCTGTCTTCACCAGTCTTGTCAGTAGTTACAAGACAAGTTCTGTCGAATGAATCCAGACATACGATTTCGATGTCTTTAACTTTGATTACATCGCCAGGTTTAACAGTGATACATCTTTCAGCAGGAACGCCCCACTTGATCCATGTTTCAACTGACTTTAATGGTCCGATGAATGGTACAGGAATTTCCTTACCGTTTTCATCTGTTGTAGTCATACCTGAATTGATTACGTGAGCAGCCCATTCTGCAGACATATGGTCCTGATGGTAATGAGTAGCCAGTACTGCATCAACTTTCTTGAATGCAAATGGATCAATTACAAACGGAATGTTTCTCAGGTTTGGCTGCATCAGTCTGCCGCCGCACATATTAGCCATCTGATGGCCTGGCTTCATTTTATTGTCGCCATGTGTTCTTTTACCGTTGCCACACCATAAGTCAATTGTGATATTGGTATCAGCAGGTGTCTTCATCCAGATACCTGTACAGCCTAACCACCACATTGCCACGTTGCCAGCTGGTACTTTTTCGTTTTCAATGTCTTCAACAAGCCATGTACCCCACTCAGGGAATGTGCTCTGAATCCAAGAATCTCTTGTCATTTCTGAAATTTTACTCATGGTTTCCCCCTCATATTATTTTTTTATCGTCCAGTAAGATATACTTCTGGTATTGACTATATTCTACTATATAAAAAGTCAGACTTGTTTAAAGCTGACCTTTATATATATTTAATGTTCATTAAACATTTACTTCGTTCATAAACTGTTCAAACAGTTCAGCGATTCTTGCTACAATTAGCGAACATCTGAGATCTGGTGCATAGTACTTTGCACGTAATTCACCACACTGACCTGAACTTAAATCTTCTTTAACAATACGGTTGAACTTCATTATCATTTCCTGCATTTCTTTTGAGTCATGGGCATGGCCGTTTGAATATTTAAGTGCCAGCACATCAGCACAGCTTACCAGTGCCCCACACGCAAATCCACCATACATTCCCCTTGAATGAGCACCACACGCCTTAAGAAGATCTTCAGACAGATTAAGCCCATAGTATTCATTAAGTCCATGAAGCATACTTTCAGAACATGAATAGTTCATTGATTTGTCATAATATTTCATTACTGTTTCTTTTAGACTCATAGCAAGATACCTCAGTTATATTTAAACATATAAAAGCCGGCATTTGTTGCCGGCAATTATTACATCTTTTCGAAATCACTTGCTGGATGTTTGCACAGTGGACAGATATAGTCTTCAGGAAGCTCATCTCCCTCATAGACATAACCGCATACTTTGCAGACATAACCGGATTTCTTTGTTTCAGGTTTAGGCTTAACATTTGCCTGATAGTAGTTATAGGTCATCGTTTCAACATTGTTGATAGTAACAGACTCTTTGACAGTACAGATAAACATTCCATGAGTTCCTAAATCTGTATAGCTTTCAACTTCCAACGACATATAAGCATTGATATATTTCGGAAGTACTGCCAGTCCGTTTGAACTGTGTTCAACAGTGTCACCTTCAAATTTGTTCTTATCTTTTCCTGAACAGAAACCGAATTTCTCAAAAATTGAAAATGGACATTCGGTATTAAGTACATTGACATTCATCTTCTTTGTTGTCTTGATTGTATCGTGTGAGTAGTTGGCCTTATTGATACATACCAGTACTCTGTTTGGATCATTTGTAACCTGGGATACAGTATTGACAATCAGGCCATTATCTTTAATACCGTCATTGCTTGTAACAACATAGAGACCATAGCCAATCTTAAACAGAGCAGATGGATCGAATTTCTTCTCTTCAATTGATTTTCTGGCAGTATATTCACCACACATCACTTCAGCAAGTTTCTTTATTTCTTCTTTGTTTGTTTCATTCATTGAAGACATAATCTTAACTTCAGGTTCGATGAAAGTAATATTCTTGCTGTTTGCGAACTTGTTTTTCATGATTCTGGCAGCCATTGGTGCCCATGAACCATTCTCAACTAAAGCAATTGTTCTGTTCTGATAATTTCTTTCTATCAGATGGTCAATAAATTCATTCATGAACGGGAAGATACCGGCATTATAGGTAGTGGTAGCAAGAACAATCTTTCCATATCTGAATGCATCTTCAACACATTTTGACATATCGTCTCTTGCCAGATCATGAATCACAACATTCGGTGCATTATTTTCTTTCAGCTTTTCTGCCAATGCAATCGCCGCCTCTTTAGTATGACCATAAACAGATGTATAGAATACGGCAATTCCTTCAGTTTCAACAGCATAGCTTGACCAGATATTATAGAGATTCAGATAATGTCCAAGGTTACTGTTAAGTACAGGACCATGTAACGGACAGATTGTCTTAATTTCCAAAGTCGCAGCTTTCTTCAGCAGACTTTGAACCTGTGGTCCATATTTGCCGACAATACCGATATAGTATCTTCTTGCCTCATCATCCCAGTCTTCTTCAGCGTCAAGTGCACCGAACTTTCCAAAGCCATCAGCAGAGAACAGTACCTTGTCATAAGAATCATAGGTAACCATAACTTCTGGCCAGTGCACCATTGGTGCAAAGACAAATGTTAAAAGATGTTTGCCCAGATTCAAAGTAGCCCCATCATCGACAACCATCTTCTTTTCTGGAGCCTTGCCGAAGAACTGTTCCATCATCTTAAAAGTCTTGGCATTTCCAACTACATGAGTATCTGGATATTCTTCAAGAAAACGCATGATGTTGGCAGAATGATCAGGTTCCATATGCTGAACAATTAAGAAATCTGGCTTTGTACAGCCCAGAACTTCCTTGATGTTTTTCATCCAGCAGTCAAAGAATTTGATATCGACAGTGTCCATAATACAGCAAAGTTCATCTTTGATGATGTATGAGTTATAACACATACCATTTGGTACTTTATACTGTCCTTCAAACAGATCTACCTTATGGTCATTGACACCAACATAATAAATATCTTCGCTTATTTTATTCATGATTACATTTCCTTTTTGAGCCAGTCTTTAACTGCTTCATCACATGTTGCAGCATCATAGCCTCTTACTGCCAGTCCTGTTTTAACAACAGCACCCTTGCATGAAGTCTGCAGTTCTGATAAAGCATAACCGAATTCACCTTCTTCATTTGTACAGAAAGGAATAACTGTTTTACCGATGAAATTCTGGTTCTTGATGAATGTAGCAACTATTCTTGGATAGCTTCTCCACCAGTTAGGGAAGCCAATAAATACAGTATCGTATTCATCAATCTTGAAATCCATGTTTTTATAATCGACAAAGCCCTCATCCTTTGCTCTTCTTACACATTCAGCATAGTTATAGGGATATGGTTCTACTGGTTCAATTTTGAACACATCAGCACCTGTATTGGCTGCAATCTTTTCAGCAACTATTTCGGTATAACCTTTCTCAATAACTTCAATTTTTCCGTTTACAGAGTTTTCACCTGCACGCGAAAAGTAAACTACTAAACTTTTCATATATTTTCTCCGTTTCTTATTTGTATTTATTATATATCAGTTTAAGAAGGTAGTTTCATATGTACTGATATGCATTATAATGAAAATGTGAAAAAACGGTTTATTATCCTTATCCTGGCGGTACTGCTCTATCTGATCGGACCAGGCTTCATCAGAAACGGTTCAGCTTTCATTGGTGATTATGAAGTGAACAAGGAAACAAACGAAATAAGTTTCAAAGCGGAAACAGCAAGCTCAATGGGTTTCATTAGATGTGCAAAAACTCATATTGAAGAAGATACATGCTATGTTGATTTCTATTACGCATTCGGTGGACTGAATGGTAAAATCATGGCTAAAAATGAATTCACAATCAATCCTGAAGATACCGATTATATTGCCGTATATTCATCAAGTAACGGCTACGTAATAAAACTGGAAAAAGATACTTCAGGAAACTGGATAAGAAAGAAATAAAAAGCCTTTCACAAAGAAAGGCAAACACACTTAAACATGTTAGACAAGTTTAGTTTGTTTAATCAGACTGCAAAACTAAAATATCGTACTATGTA
>DCHD01000012.1 GCA_002315565.1 Solobacterium sp. UBA1761
AAATGAAGTCAGAATTAAGACGCACAATTTCATATGCCAAGTTTTGTAAGATAAAGGAATTAGCCAGGAACACAGTTGGCAACGAAGACGAAATACTGACTTTCGAACTGAATGTTTATCTTAAGTTACCTCATAAGTTTCCTGACAGCGTCAAGCGTTTCATCATAGTCAATTCCCTCGGCATAAGGCATCTCACGACAGTACACTTTCCACCTATTCAACATATCTTTACTTTCAGAAATATTCTTCAGTATTTCTTCATAGTTGACTATTTGATCGACCGTACATCTATGAGTTGCTGTTGCTTGTAATGCTTCTTTAAATACTCTCTTATCAAAATCTAATTTCGAAAGCATATACACATCATAAAAGTCTCTTGGTCTTGTCCCATATATTCCTCTTGAAAGAATTGCTTCAACCTTCTCAGCAAGTACTGTTTCAATCGGATATGACCACAGTTCAAACTTCTTGCTTTCATCAAACATATCTTTAAAAACATGTTTTGTTGCCCCAGGCGTTATCACATCGCCAGTTGAAACATCGACCGTCATTGGCGCATTAATTTTGCCATATTGAACATACATATATACCCGATAACCACCGTATTCATCATCGGGACGAATAGGTCCAATAGAATCAACAATATATCTGATTTCATCACCTGTTTCAATAGAACAGATTTCATTAAAAGCTAGCAATATACTTTCTTCTGTTAGTGGAAGATTCCTTAATGTTGCATCAAGATCCATTGTTGACCTGTTTTCTATGCCTGCTATAGAAGATATTAACATTCCACCTTTTATAACAAATTTATCTCTATATTCACTCAAAGATAGTTTATAAAGGAAATGATTCATCAGATAGTTCTGAAGCAACGATTGGGCAGAGATGTTCTTTTCTTTGGCAATATTTTTAATTCTTACTTTTAAACTCATATCATTCATCATAAAAGCACCTCCAAATATCTTTGCACTTTCTTTTCTACATGCAACTGTTTTGCATATTTCATAAGTTTGTTTACATTCTTCGTTTTAGATGATGCGTATTTTTTCATTGCATATTGTACTACCTGAATATCATCACCAGAACCTCTTAATACATCACACAAACTTCTTTCGAGGTCGTATGCTTTAACATAATTTCCAGCTGGAGTTTTTATTTCTGTCAGGCCCAATTCGTAGTTTGAGTCATTTACTCTAGTTACTTCAACATTTTCATCTTTCAGTGACTGTGAATTATATTTAGTGGGAAAAGTCATATGAAGTTTAAGCGGTACTCTTTCTGAATATCCCTGAAGATATAGCGATGTATTATGTGAGTAAATACCACGCTTATACCTGACTTGCGTAATGCTGAATTCATCTACCCATTCTTCAGCTAGAAGATAAATACCACGCTCAATTTTAATCAGGTCACCATTTTTAACCATTCTTGAAAGAGTGCTTCTATGTATTCCATGATTAGTAACATCTTCAGAAGTAATCAGACCTTTGTATGCATTTTCCAAAATCCATTTTCTATCATCTTTGAACATTTATAAAACCTCCTTATTACATTCACACATAATTATACTATATATTTATGTGTATTTGTCATACTTTGGTACTAATATAATAAATTGCATTAGTACCAAAGTTCCAAAGAAAAAAGGACTTTCGTCCTTCTATCTTTCGTTATATAGTTCAATGGCTTTTTCATATATCTCAATAAAGCCATCTTTAGGCATTGCCCCAAGCTGATAACCAACCAGAGAACTGTCTGGCCCGATTATCCAGGTTGTCGGATAAGAACTTATGCCCAACTTATAGAGCAGATAATTGTCTGAATCAACGATAATCGGAATATTCATTTCATAGTAGTCATGGTATTCCTTGATGCTTCCTGCATCTTCGCCATTGGCATCAGGTGACATAATCAGTGCACATCCTACATCGTTCTCGTTACAGAATTCCATAAATTCAGGAAGTTCACTCTTACAGTATGTACACCAGGTAGTTACATAATTGACAATCAGGAATTTACCCTGATAATCAGATATTCTGATGGTATTTCCATCCTGATCAAGATATTCATCCTGTTCAAGATAATAGACATTCTGTTCTTCTTTTTCAGCAACCGCTTCTTCTGTTTTGACATTCTTATAGTCAATGATGTTGTTTGAAGCACTGTAGAACATATATACGGCAAAACCCATCAGAATAACACCGGCAACAATATTCACATATCTTAATGCCTTCTGATACTTCTTCAATAGATTTAGGATAAAACCTGTTGCCAGCCCACATACAATAAAAGGAATTACAAAGCCCAGACCATAGGCAACCAGATACAGATAACCTGTTTCAGAACTGATTGAAAGCAACAGTGCACTTGACAGCATCGGACCGATGCATGGACTCCAGGCAAAAGTAAACAGGAATCCGAATACCACAGCCTTGAAGTAATTCATCTTATCCAGATGCAGTTTTGAGCTTAATGATGCTTCTTTATTTAGTACAGATATTTCAATAATACCTGTTTCGTGTAATCCAAAGATAAAGATGATCACTGAAGCGACAACACCGATAATATCCTGATAGTCAGAAATAAAGTTCTTTAAAGAATCAACCGCCAAAGCCAATAAACTTATGGCAATAAGTATTCCAAATACAAAGCATAATGTACGAAAAAAGACCACTATCTGATCATACTTCCAGTTACCGTCTTCATCCTTGCTTCTGGCATCATTAGAAAGATATGCCATATATAAAGGAATCAGTGGCAATACACAGGGAGATAGGAAAGATAACAGTCCTTCAATAAATGTTCCAATTAAATCCATCAGTTAAAGTATACTAGTTCATCAGCCATTGCTTCAACTTCATTGCTTGTATCGGCATATAAAACACAGGTTTTTTCACCGTTTGCTTTAACAACCTTGATTTTTCCGTGCACTTCATAGAAACTGTTTACCTTCATTTCTTTAGAAGGTACACCACATACCGCAATACCAACCGGTGCAACATCATTTGAACAGCACACCATGGCATTCCTTCCCATATAGACAACAGTGTCATAGTCAGGATTAGGTTCAAGATATCTTAACTTCAGTGTTATTTCAGCATTTTTGTATTTGTCAGGATTATCGATAGAATCCATGTACCATAAACCGAAGTCGTCATCAGAAATAGTTAATGGCTTACTTGGGTCAAACATATTGTCATCAATCTTGTCGGTTACGATACCATCGGAATTCTCATAGACAATCTGCAGTTTGGGATTGATACCCTTGATGTTGTTGCGAAGGTATTTCTTGTCTTCTTTATCGGCTCTGTTGAATACACAAAGATCTGCATGCAGCACATGATTGTAGATGAACTGCTTCATATTTGTGACATAGTTTCGAAATGTTGAAGCATCAATAAGACACAGATGCTGAGCAATTTCCCACTTCTCATAAAAACCTTGAGCGTATAGTTCTCTTTCATCAGCCATGCCGTTGATCTCGATGAATACTCTTTCAGGTTCATACTGCTTATCAAGTTCTTCCATCTTTTTGATGGTTAGTTCACTTATTGAATCAAGCACAACGAGCTCAGAAAAAGTAAGTTTAAGAAACTTGATGTCAAACTCAACATCACCTTCTTCTGTAATGATGATAAGTGTCTTTTCACCCTCATTGAATGCGGGATCGTATAGTGTTTCCTTGATGCAGCTGGTCTTTCCTGAATCAATAAGTCCCGAAAAAAGATATACCGGAATATTATCCATGGAATGCCTCTTTCAAAACTTCCTTATCGAGCTTAGTACCGATTACAACAATCAGTGCGCCGTCTCTCTTTTCACCTTTATAGATGTGATATTCATTAAGAATATAGTTGAAATAGATAGTGCCTTCTTCACCTTTGACATAACCCTTTACACGGATAATGTCTTCATCCATCTTTGAAAGAATATCTTCAAGTTCTTTTTCGGTAAAAATATGTTCAGGTCTGAAAATACAGTTTTTGAACAGTTCATCTTCATCGTCATGGTGGTGACCATGGTGATGATGACCACAACAGCACTCATCTTCATCATCGTGGTGGTGATGTTCATGTTCATGGTGACAGCAGCATTCGTCGTCATCATCGTCATCGTGATGATGACCACAGCAGCATTCTTCACCTTCTTCATGGTGATGATGGTGGTGATGTCCACAACAGCATTCATCGTCATCATCATCGTCTTCAAAACATTCAGGACAGATTTCACCATCCTTGACGATAATATCCATGATTTCTTCCATTGACATATCATTTACCGGTTTATCGGTAATAACTGCATCGTCATTGATTTCTCTGAGCATTTCAACAGCTTTTTGAATCTGCTCTTTTTCCGCAACATCAAGATGAGAAAGTACCAGAGCATTTGCACATGATACCTGATCATCAAAGTATTCTTTAAAGTTCTTGTGGTATTTAATGCAGGTCTTAACGTCTACGATACAGATATGACACACAATTCTGAAATCATCGTCAGCAGCAATAACCTTAATAATCTCAGAAAGCTTGCCTACACCGCTTGGTTCAATAATCAGATCAGAGATTCCATATCCTTCAATCTCTTCAAGAGCACTTTCAAAATCACCCTGCAAAGAACAGCAGATACAGCCGTTATTGATTTCTCTAACCTTCAAACCTGAATCAAAGAAAGCAGAATCTACACCTACTTCTCCAAATTCATTTTCCAGTAACATTACTTTAGTAAATTTCTTTTCTTTCAGCAGTTTCTGAATGAAAGTGGTTTTCCCTGAACCCAGGAAACCCGAAATAAGATAAACATTAATCATTTTAGAATCCTCGCTTTCCTATATCTCATCTGTATATCTTCAAGAAGATATCTGTCTTCTTTTTTGACCGCTGTAAAATACGGACGTTTACGGTAGACAAACGTCATACGGTAACATTTCTTTTCTTCATTTACTTCCATACTGGTCATCTTCTTATACCAGTATTTCCTGCCTCTGATATAGATACCTTCATCGTCATATCCCGAAGGTATGGAACTGTATACAACTCCAGCCAGCACGATTATTGCACAATGCACAAGAGAATACATACCCATTGTCGGATAGAATCTGTATACCAGTAATCCTCCAAGTATGACAAAGGTAATAATTACTGCTGTCGATGAACCGGATGGCAGAAGATTCTTGGCTTTTCTTCCTGAAAAAAGACAGTATATAACAAATGCCCAGCAGATAATATCAGGTAAAATAAGACTCATTTCATCCTCCTGAATTCTATTTCATCCCATCCCGTCTGTTTATCGAATGGTCTGTCACTTGAGTATTCTTCTAAAACTCCAAGTACCAGTTCACAGGTCGTATCAATAAAGCACCCTTCAAGAAGATGACCACCGATTACTTTTCCATGTTCATCACTTAATGAAATGTGCAGATGAGCATTGCCCTTTGAAACAGTTCCCATTAAGGAAACAATCTCATAATCGCATTTGTTATGCATGGTGTTAACTGCTTTTGCCAGTCGGAAGTTAGCCTCATAAACACAGCCGACTGCACTTAAAACAACTGCAGTATCAATGTTACTGCAGGCTTTTTCTATTTCAACTTTCAGATCATCACCATGATGAAGTCTGAATGCAAGTTCTTTCATCACATCCATTATAAAACAAAAGGCCTTTCAATAGGCCTTATGTACTATAGTTTCTCGAGTATTCCGTCTTTAAGAAGAACTCGCTGATCCGACATCTCACTTACAGCATCAGAGTGGGTAACAACAATAATCGTCTTGCCGTACTCATGAGCCAGTGATTTGAAGATATCGATGATTTCTTTTTCAGTTGCCGTATCAAGGTTACCTGTAGGTTCATCTGCAAAGATAAGATCTACATTTGTTGAAAGAGCTCTGGCGATTGCTACTCGCTGCTGTTCACCACCGGATAGCTGAGTAACAAGTCTATCGGCTTTTGTTTTCACAATGCCGAATCTTTCAAGAAGATTGTAGGCAACATTCTTCCTGTCTTTAGGCAGTTCATTATCGGTTTCACTCATCGCAAGCAACACATTCTCAACAGCAGTCAGATAAGAAATCAGATTGTACTGCTGAAAGACGATAGAGATACCGTTTCTTCGATACTGGAATACTCCGCTTTCATTGACGTTTGTACCCTTGAAGTAGATTTCTCCTGATTTTGCCGAATCAAGTCCGGCAATAATTGAAAGAAGTGTAGTCTTACCGCTTCCCGAAGGACCGAGAATGGTATAGAATTTTCCCTCTTCAAAGGTATAACTTAAATCTTTAAGAATCTGTCTTTCATATCCACCATCGATATATGAATAATTAATATTTTCTAGTTTTAGTATTTCTGACACGTTATTCTCCTATCCCTGATTCATCAGAATCTTCTTAGGGTTGTATCTCATAATCATGAATGATGGAATGATTACTGATACAAAGACAATTCCCAGACCAAGCACATAGATTTCCGCAATGATAAGTGGTGATACAGTAACCTCATACTGACTTACCAGATCATCCAGAGATACTTCGGTATTGTAGTTATTGTCCCAGACATTGTAATAGTCATCATCGTAGTAATATTCATCTTCTTCACCAACATCGGAAGTACTTATCTGATATTCAAGCACAGTAGCTCCGACCTTCTTGGCAATAAGACTTCCTGTTCCAACAGAAAGCGTAAATCCAAGTACAGCTACAATTGCCAGTTCAATAAAGAACTGAGCAATCACCTTAAACTTGCTGGCACCGATTGAAAGCAGCACACCGATTTCATATTCTCTGGTTTTAAGTGTTAAAGCAGTAACCAGGGTAATTATTACAATTGCATTGATCACAACCAGCCATACAATAAAGTCAGCATACATCGACAGTGTATCAAGCGGCTTAGCCAATTTATTGAATTCTTCGTTATTGGCATCAAGTTTCATAAACTCTGCCAGTTTAGGTGCATATTCTTCTACAAATTCATCTACAATAAGCGGATCGGTCAATAGAATTGTCACATCATTAAGATAGAGATATTTCTCCATATTCTCGAAAGATGGTCTGTTTTCCGGTTTATAGTATTCCTCATCAGGATACATTTCGGCATAATAGTCATAAGACTTCTGAGTAGCAATCAAAGTTGCCATAAACTCACTTGAGCCAGGCATCAGAATCATGTTGTCAGGATTTTCATATGGCGACATCCAGTTATAATATGATGCGTCCGGAGTAACCGGATTGTTGTGGTTGTAGATGCCGATGATTTCAAATTCTACCTTATAGTCTTCATCAGTAATACCGACTTCTTTTTCATAATTCTGGTTATATCCGCTTGCAAGCACAATTGTATCACCTACCGTCAGACCGTTCTGTTCAGCAAGGGCTTCTGTAATCAGACAAACGGACTTGCCTGAATCGATTTCTTCCTGATTGTAGAATCTGCCGTCAACCAGTGTCCAGTCGCCATCTTCAAATTCAATCATTGAAGGAAACATATTGGACTTGATAAAGAACTTAGGTTCTACATATCTGTAATTCTCGCATACTTCATTACCGTTTTCGTCGATATAGCAGCTTGTAGAGTTTCCATACATCTCATCCTGATTCTGTTCTGCTTCATTATTCAGATGTACATAATCAAGGCTGCTTCCCTCAACCTGATACCAGGAATTGGTAGAAATAGCATTTGCTGTCTTGACTCTTTCGTCTTTCAGTATTTCCTTTACATCCGCAAGTTTTACCTGTGGATAGTTCTCATAGAACTTGTTAAGTTCATCTTCATCTTCGATTTTGTCGGCATATTTCCATATCGCTTCATAGTCTGTTGAGTATGTAACTACCGCTCTCATTTTCTGTCTTGTCAAAGTCTTGGCGCTTTCTGAGGCATTCGATACACCCAGTCCGATAATAACCAGGTTACCGATCAGAAAGAATGTCAAAGCCAGCAGGACCGTTTTAGAAATTCTTCTTGTAACATTTTTAAATGCTCTGTTAAACAGATTCATAACTTCCTCCCTTTAAAACACAATATATAGTTTACAATATTTGTCTTCCAGTCACACAACCGCTAGTAATATACTTCTTCATAAATATATTTTTCATCGTCAGCCATGTCGAAATGGAATTTTACGTTCTTGTCTTTTTCCAGAATCTTCAGATCTTCAATTGTAAGTTCTGGAGCTTCATAATAGTTGTGGTTCTCTTTACATTCAACATATTTCTTTCCAAGTCTGCATCCATTTGACGTATAGAGGTATGAAGTACCATCGAGTATTTCATCACCGTAGAAAATGTTGGTTGCTTCTAGCTGCAGTTCATCAATCAGGTCAAGAGTTTCCTGTCTTAAACTGTCACCGCTTTTTACTCCGTTGGTCATATCTATTTCAACCGAGTAGCAATAGGAATCACTGCCACTCTTTTCTTTGATCCATTCTTTCATTTCATCAGATTCAGTATTATAGATCCTGATTGTGTAATGCGCTTTCTCATGATTTCCAAGATAACCATAGGAAATATAGAAACCATTGGTTTTTCTGGCAACAGCCGCAAATCCCAGCCCCAGTGCTGCAGCAATAATAAAGGTTGCAATCAACTTGAGATTGATCTCAAATTTACGTTTATACAGATAATTGGCCATGATGAACATTACAAAGATAATAATGTAAAGCCAGAAATAATCGGCATAGTAATCAATAAGTGATTCGTTCGAATAATTGCTGGAAATGCCGAACATACCCAGTGCCATATATATTGCAATAACAGCCGGATAAGCAAACAGTCCCTTTGAAGTAGTTTCTGCTCTTTCAACTTTACGGTCAATGTATTCTTTTTTAAGTACATAGGCACTTAGTAAAGCAAGTAGAACAAGTGCAACAACTGAACCTTTGACAAAGCCATAATCATTGGCACTAACAAGTTCCATAAAGCCGTTGATTGCCATATAGGCAGGTGAAAGATATATTACATTTTCTACAACGGCTCCATCATAAGCGCACACAAAGCACTCCAGAAAGATATTTCCCGCAATCAGCATAAACAGCGGTAATAAAGTATAGGCGCCAAGGACAACAATACCGTCCACAGCATTATTTGCAATCAGATATACTGCGGCATTGAACATAACCAACACAAACACGGCCAGTGCCATAAACCCAAGATAAAGAACCGCATCTGAATTAAATTCCCCTCTTATTGCCAGTTTACACAGTGTTGCGATTGCTGAAGGCAGATAAGAGAATACATAACTGAAGATAATACCCGTACTTAACATTGCCTTTCTTGAAACAGGAAGAGCAAAGTATGTATCAACTGCTTTCTTAGAATGCACATAATTAAAGATGTTAAGTGTTAAAAAATAAGCAAGCGCCAGCATAAGTGCGAGATATGAACCGGCAGCAGCATGCCCGATACCGATAAATACCAGCAGTATAACAAGCCCTTCAAAAATCAGGATGCCCTTTTTTGACTTAAGAAGATATTTAAAATAGTCTAAACTAAACATTTTCTTTTCCTTTCTGTTCATAGATAAACAGCTCTTCAAAGTTTACTGGAAGAGAGTCCAGAACAAGAGGTTTAAATCCTTTGAGTTTATTTACGGTTTCTTCCTTGTCGCCCTTGATTACCAGTGTATAAATAGAACCTTCTCTGTTTTTATACATAACTTCAAAGTCATTGAATATAGCCTCATCAATCTCTTTTCCAAATGCCAGCTGATAACGGTTGACGTTAGCTTTAGACTCAAGCAGATCACCATAAGTTCTGATACGGCCGTTCTCAAGAATACCGAACGAATCACAGATATCTTCAAGTTCCTTAAGATTGTGTGAAGAGATGATAATCATCGCATTATTCTCATCAATAAATTCACCTAAAGCCATCTTCAGATTATATCTGACAATCGGATCAAGTCCATCAAACGCCTCATCAAGCATCAGCAGTTTAGGCTTAACAGCTAACGCAAAGATCAGCAGTGTCTGTCTCTTCATGCCCTTAGAGAAAGTATTGATAGGCTTGTTCTCATCAAGTTCGAATAAAGCAAGATACTTCTTATAATTCTCTTCGTCAAAATTGTAATACGACTTATAAAACTCTTTTAAAGTTTTGATATTGGATGCAAACGAAAATATACATCATCTGAAACAAAGAACAAATCTTTTCTTATTTCTTCATCAAGATAGGTATCAACCCCCTCAAAATCAACTGCACCGCCATCGGCTTGATATATACCGGCAATTGTCCTTAAGAGCGTAGATTTACCGGCACCATTGACACCAACCAGGCCAAAGATAGACCCGTCATTTATCTCAAGATTAAGACCATCAAGTACAGTCTTATCTTCAAAACTTTTTGTAAGATTAGTTATCTTAAGCATTATTACTCCTTTCATAGACACAATTCACAATGTCTATCAGTTCTTCTTTTGAATATCCCTCTTTTCTGAAAGACTCAATATACTTTTTTATCTCATCGGCATTCTTTTGTCTACTACCAAAATCCTTCGAAACAAAAGCACCCTTTTTATTGAGCATATAGATATAACCTTTATCTTCAAGCTCCTGATAAGCCTTCATAACCGTATTAGGATTAATTCCCAGATCCTCCGCCAGGCCCCTGACAGTAGGAAGCCTGTCGCCAGTATTAAGAACACCAAGGCCAATAAACCTTACTATCTGTTCTCTGATCTGTTCATATATCGAATCTTTTCCCTGCAGATTAATAAGAAACATAATACCTCCTTCTGTATTATCTGTACTAATTGTATTATCTGTATTATGCCATGTCAACAAAAAAGGCTATTCATTGAATAGCCTAATCTGTATTATATTTTTTCTTAAGTCCAAGGATATAAATTATACCAGACAGACACGCGATTGCTATTGCAATCAGAATATACAACCTGATACCTCGTCCTGTATCATGTTCTTTTTCACCCAGAGCAGAATACAGAGACTTAAGTGTAGACATATCTACTACCTTGTTGTTTTCGCTTACAGGATCTTCCGGATTCTCCAGCAGTTCTTCAGCTGAGTAGATATCAAACTCACCTGTTTCTTCATTGTATGAAGTTATGTACTGATCTTCCAAAGTATTCTGTACTATATATTCCTTGGTAGTAGTATCATCAGTGATTTCCGAAATATTGTAAGTAACACCTTCAATCTTCGGCAAAATAATTTCTATTTTTTCTTTTGCTTCTAGTTCTCCAGACTCAATTATTTCGTCACCATTTACCGCTTCAACACCGATTTCGCTTGAACCATCATTTGTTCCGACAATATTACCCTCAAGCTCATTCAGATAATCCGAATTAACTAGAGTTTCAATATCCTTTGTCTGACTAGTAACATTCAGAACCTGTTTCAGATTCATACCGCTACTCATCATTACAGAAACCAGATTCTTGGCTTCATTTGATTTTTCAGCCGTATCAACAGTTTCCTCTTCATTGACACCGGTAACAAGGTTTCTGATACCAGTCATAAAGAAGCTCAACAATGAAGGTTCTTCATTTTCATTGCTCTTTACCGTAGCACCAGGCATCATCATCGACATCATCATCGGAGCTTTAACACTGATAAACGAAGATGTATTGTAGATATTGTATATTTCAATATCACCGTTCTTGTATTCCAGCATCATCAGTCCTGATACACCATTGATATTGGATGCCATTGACTTGATGTTCTTGTTCTTGAATGAACTGTTTGCTTTCTTCAGAACATTGTTTACAAGATCAACTGTACCAATGGATTTTATACTTCCATCTTTCTTCAAATATGCCTCATAAGAATCATTGACATAGAAGTAATCGTCAACACAGGCATTCAGTGAATCTCTCAGAATGATCAGTCTTCCATTCTTCAGCATGTAGCGATAGTCATTAGAGACATCGCTGCTGTCAGCTTTCTTGATAAATGTATAAGTACCGTATGTATAGTAATCAAGTTTCTTTCCGTTCAATCCGACAGAGAAAGAGTACAACGGATTACTGTTATCCAATACACGATTTGTGATAGATGTCTTTGAGTTGTCCGTCAAATCCCAAACAAATCCATCATCATCGACTGCTTTACCGTTGTACAGGTTAACGAATTGAGCCTGTTTATTGTAAAGCGTTGCCGTATTGCCGTTAACCATATAGATATATCTGGTCTTTGGTTCAATATAATAACCAATACTTCCGCCAGGTTCAAGTGTAGTCTTTCTCAACAGATCAGCAATCTTTATTCTGTACTTCTTGATGGAACCATCTCTCAAATTCATTTCAACATCAAGATTTGTAGTCATTGTGCTTTCAAGTGAATATGTGGTTCTGTCAATGTTATCTATAGAGTACAGAATATTGTCTGTACCAGATTCTTTGACATTGATTGAAGTGCACAGGTTTAAATTACCGATTACTTCTCCGCCAGAAAAATCACCATTTACAGCTGTAAAGAAAGTATTAGAAACAAGGTCATACAATCCAAATTTCTTTCTTGTATTTGAATATACAGGAACGAAATCTCTCACCTTGACTCCACTCTTGTATATCTGGCACGAATACAGTTTTCCACCAACACCACGCCAGCTACCTGTCAGAGCAAACAGCTGAATTTCATTGCCGGCAGCCGGACCATAACCATTTGTTATTGTCTGACCTTCAGCAGACAGGCTATTTAGTCCTTCAAAGTTAGCTGTCAGAATATGTCTCTTTGTCGCATCCACATTAAGAACTTGCCAGTTCAATTCATACTTGTTATTGGCGTTCTTACCAAAATAGTTACCACTCGGATCCATACCCATCAGTGATCTGTCGGATGAACTTGTAAACTGTATATCAAGTACAATCTTAGCATCACCCTTGATTCCTGTATTCAAATATGGATTACCATTACTGCTAACATATTCAACAAGTGAATATTCACTTTCAGCAATATCCAGATTTATTACATTTGCATCTGAAAGATATGCGGTCATCATATCAACAGTTTCTACTGCTGTACCAAGTCCTTCATCCGTCTTCAGATCGTCAAGAGAATATGAATCATTAGTGTCTTTCCATCTCAGGAAATTTTCATATCTGGCATCAAGCTTATCGACATTTTCATAGTATTTATCAGTTCCCGGAATTGGAACACCCTGACGGACATTATTTTCGAAAACATCACCAGTGAAGTAGTTAACTCTTGACTTATGAGTAATACCAAGCCATGTAGTAAGTGGATCCTGAGTCATTGCATAAGGCATTTCTTCATTTACAATATTGTTTTCATATGTATATGACATACATACTTTGCCGAAATAACTTGCACCAGAAAGTGAGAACGAACCAATATTATTAACTATATAGTTGTACTCTGGATCAGGATCTACAATTTCCTTGCCGGCAACGAATTTTCCTGTACCGACATTCTTTAGGAATTTTTTTGATACAACATCGTACAAACCAGCTTCTCCATTGGAATCTACTACAGGAACCAAATCACACACAACCTCTCCATCTACGGTGTGTTTATAACCATAAAGTGTAAATCCGGTAAACGTACTAGTTCCACCTCTATAGTCATTGAATAATCTCATGCCATATCCTGAAGTACCGCTTGAAAGTGCCGATCCTGTATAAGTTACATTGTTATAAGTTAGGGTAGATTTTCCAGGTTCAATTGTTGCTTTAAACGTAAACGGCTTGTTCAATGTCAATCCACCGTTGTTGATTCTGTCTCCCTCATCCCATACTCTCAATGTATTATTTGCATTTACTTCGAGAGATGCTGCATTGCCACCTGGATATGCGCCAGAAATCAAGTATCTTCTTCCACTTGTCGGAATGCTCATAGTAACTTCAAATTCGTTCTTCTTTTTATGGTCAACTTTAATGCCTGTGTTGATCATCTGCGTTCCAGTTGAAGTTATATATTCAACTTGAGTGTATTCAGGATCAATTTCTATACTTCTATTTTTAGGAATGGCTGTTGACTCATCAATATAACTGTATTCATATAAATAAATGAACTTTCTGTCTTTAGCAGCAGTAAGTTTATATCCGGTGAAATCAGCAGTAACTTCTTCTATAGTTCCTATATGCTTATTGTATTTTTCTGAACCATACAGGAATTCAGCCATAGTTGTTGTGCCTTCGCTTGTAGTAAGTTCTGTTTCGCCCCATAAACTGATTTTCATGTTAGAAGTTTCTTCTTCTACATCTTTCCAGTTGTACGCATAAGAACTTACAGTACTTGTTCCATCAATAACAATTGGTTCAAATTTAGAACATACAATTGAACTTGGCATAGAAACAAGACCAGCCATAGACATATTTGTATTATTTCCGATGACAATACCAAAGATAGCACTTGCCGTGTTCTTTGAAGTGAGTGAACCAGTAAAGTGACAGTACTCAATTACTGGCATATTTACATAAGTGTTCTTATTTGAAATCTTAAATGCATCAACTCTTCCAGCAATACCGGCAACATAATTGTTACCTACAACTTTCGCATTGGAGTAGTCACCATTGACTCTTACTTTATATGAAGTTGATTCGTATGGAGCACAAACCCAACCGAATAAACCGCCGACATAATTATTTCCTATTACAACACAATCTCTTGAAATAGCATCTGTATCGGCGCCATTATAATAATTCAGGTATCCCTGTAGACCACCGACGTAGTCAACCGTGTTGTCACCAATTATACAGTTGTCAACAAAGCCACTTGATCTTCCTCCAAGTCCAGTAATACCACCAAAGTAACTTCTTGAAGTTGCGGTAGGTACACCATAACTGTTTGCAGGAACACCAGTAATAATAGAGTTTGAAATATAAGGAACTCGCATTGCCGATCCATTATTTACCTCACCTACAGCGCCACCGACTTTAGTGTTGCCATAGATTTCACAGTTATCAACAAAACCGATACCACCAGTCGTCGAGTTACAGTGGCCGATTAATCCACCTACCTGAGAGTTACCGTAAACTTTACAGTTTTCTACCCAACCAGCTACGGCAGAATTGCTTGTATGAGACTGATAAACAAGCTCAGCCGTACCGGAGTTATAACCGATAAGTCCACCAATTCTTTCACTCTTACCAATAACAAGAGTATCCTGAACGATACACTCAAGAAGGTCTCCTTCCTGACCAGTTATACCGCCGACATATGAATTGCCTATTAATGTAGAATTGTATACTGTTACATTCTGTATCTTGGTGTTTCCGCCATATACATAACCACCAACACCACCTACTCTATTGTGGGTTGAATTGATTGTAAGATTGGAAATGTTGTCATTTCTGATACGGATACCTTCACTAGCATAGCCAATAATACCACCGCAGTATTCACCTGAAGTTGTGATTGTAACGTTTTCCAGAATGCTGTTATCAATATATAAGGAAGTACCATCTCCACTTCTTGATGTTGAATAATAGTAGGACCTATATTCATCGTAACCAAGAACACCACCGGTATATGCATTGGATGTGGTAATCTTTGACTCCTCAATAATTACATTTGAAATTTTTGTATTTGGCCATCTGCTTAATGTGGTACCGGTTAGAATTCCTGATCCCCATCCGCTTGACTGAACGGAAGAATTACCGACATAAACATTATTTATTGTTCCAGTAAGAGTAGAAATCATACCGGCAGAGAACATAGGACCAGATGAAACATTACAATCGGTAAATGTAACGTTTTGAATTTTACCCATAAATCCGGAAATAACACCAGTACATCCGGTTCCGCTTGTAATATTAATCTTGTCAAAAGATATATTGCTGATTTCAGATAATGAATATCTGATCAAACCATCGGAACTGTTATAAACCCACATATAATCATTATTTGAAGAAGTAATATTGATATTTCCAACAGTGAAATATGGAAGTTCATTTATTCCATCGTATACACCATTATAAATATCATCATATTTTGCAGTTTTGTTGCCAACAAGTCTGTTGACCAGAACATTAGTTCCATCTTCGGCATCATAATGATATGTGCCTCCACCAAAGTCAATATCACCAGTTAATCTGAAGTTTTCTGCATAGGAATTCTTTACATACGTATTCCATCCATCTGCATTTGAGATTTCCTTATATTGCTGATCAAAACAGTCAAGATTACTATTGACTTTCAAGTAGTTTGTAACACCGTCTTTTTCGTATTCGATTGCAGTTGCTTTATATATGTCATAGAAACAGTTGTAAGAAACATTATAGTATGTAACTCTTGCCACACTACGTTCTGTGCCGTATTCATCTGCCATATCAGCAGTAACATCAGCAATACCAATACTGTCTGATTTGAATGCTTCTTTTCTTGTTAAAGAGTTTGCACCATTGTTCTTTACGCCACTGGCTTTATTTACATATGTATAATCATTGTAAACACCATTAATAGTGATATCTTCATCATGAATAATATAGAATTCAAGACTGTTACCGTTAAGTCTGTATTCCTTCAAAAGAATTGGTGAAGTTTCTTCAATTTCAGAAACATATTCATCTTTCTGACCAGGCATGATATTGCCTGATGCATCCATCAGTTTTGGATATATACCAGTCTTTCCATCTTCAATAGTGAATACTTCCTGATTGAGATATGCACGGTATTCATAGCTGTCAAAAATAGAAGCAGATACAGGTGTATGTCCTTCTGTTGTATCGTTAATATTTTTATTTAGTGTTGTTGTACCTTTTGAATAAATAACGGCATTATCGTAATAATAACCTCTTGGGCAATATGTTGCATCATAACAGATATTGTCAAAGAAGTTTCTTGATTCATTTTCTCCATCAAAAATAACTGCTGCATTGATGTTACCGAAAGTGAGACAGTTAGTACATTCAACTTCCATGCTATCCAATGCTCTACCGCAGATACCTCCGGCATTACCGCTGTATGAGTTTATATCGACATCTGCATAACAGTTCTCCAACAAGATGTTATTCCATGAACTACCAATCATTCCGCCAGCAGCAATTCCTGAAGAATTGATTACACCAGTTACATAAGAATTAGCAACCTTTGTTGATGTAGCTCCTCCTTCGCAGGAACCAATAAAGCCACCTGAAGCACTGTTACGCTGCTTAATCAGATTTTCAATATATAAATTCTGTCCATATGAATTGGTGATATTCAAAACAGAGGTTGTAATACCTACAAATCCACCAGCATGTGAGTTTTCACCATCATATGTGTTTGTTGTTACACCGCCAAAGTTAACAATCTTGGTGTCAGTAATACCGGAATAGATAATACTTGTACTTGCGGTAGCATAACCTGCAAAGCCACCAACATAGTTACTTCCACCGACATAACAGTCATTGATAAAGACATTTCTGATGGTTGCACCATCAAGATGTCCAGCCAGAACTCCCGCATATTTTCCGCCTTCAAAGTAGACGTTTTCAATTGTCAGGTTCTGAACTGTACCCTGTATCTTTGAGAATAGACCAGTTATAGCAGAGGTGCCACCTACAGCTGCAGATGAAACATCAGAATAATTTATGTTGCTGATAGTATGACCCTGACCATCAAAAGTACCGGTGTATGTGCCGTTGACCATTACATCTTCAAGAATTGCACCATCAAAATCAATATCATCTACCAATTTATAGTTCTGATTCAGTTTTCTTGTCTTTTCATTTACCATCCAGTAACGCCATTCATCTACATCGTTAATGTCAAGGTCTCTATAGAATTCACATGAAAGATACTTGATAACGCTGAATGTCTTTTTGGACTTTACGCCTGTTGCAATATCTATAAATTGAACACTGTCAATCGTATAACTGTTTTTAGCAACCTCCGGATTATATGCCAGCGCATATACGGTTGTAATACCGTGACCATCACAGTCATATCCAAGGACATCGATGGTAATCTGCGTACTTAATATAGACTGTGTTCCGGTCTGAACTGGGGTAGCAAAGTTATCTGAAATCAGGAAAATAACCGGCTGAATATCAGAATGGATTTCATCTTCATCATCTGTTTCAGGATCCCATACTTCTTTGCCGTCAGTAATCTTACCTGCAAATATTGCATCTTTTTCGGCATCAGTACCCATTACATATGTGTATGCATAAACCAGATCTTTTTCAGAATAGTTTGTTAATTCAGCCAGAGGAATCTTATCCTGAGCAGGCATACAATCACTTGAATAAATAACCTGTGGATAGCAGTCACCGGCAATAAGTTCATCAACATTGAAGTTCTTGGAAGTCGCATTCAAAACACTGTTCTGCCATGTAGCATTTCTCATGGCCAGAATAGATGCTGGAGTATTGAATGTAGTACTATTTGTACTCTTATATGTAAATGGAGAAGAACAGAAAATGTTCTTGTTTACATAGCTTGTTGTAGTATAACCGATTGTTGGTCCGTATGTAGTTGGATTTCCGTTTACAGTAACAGAACCGACACTGTAACAGTTTCTCGCTGTACCAAGCTGATTACCACAGACAATACCTGTTCTGTCCTTTGCACCATTGCACAGATAAACGTTCGCAAGCGCAAAGACATTTTCAATAATACCGCCGGTAGAGTTTGAAGAAAGGATTGCACCATCACCTTCTTCATATGAACCGTAAATATAGAAATTTGCTTTATTGTCTTCAGTTTCACTGCTGTAAAGATAACCATTTCTGGTAATACCACCACTGGCATTACTTGAACCAACCAAACCTGTATAACCAACACCAAAATAGTTGTCTTTCAGGTTGATTACGAAGTTTTCAATTAAACCGTAGTTATCAAGCAGAATAGAACCGCCTTCTCTACGATAACCGTACTGTGGAACACCCTGTTTATATGGTTCAGTAGTCCAATATGTACTGTACATATATGGATACTGCTCACAAGTTACTTCAGAATAAATATTACGTATCGTACCGTAATTCCATAGAACAAATGTACCGGCATTGGATCTGCCGTAAGAATTACTAGTATAGCTCAACGGAACATGAGTCTTAAACACAACATTCTCAATCAATGCATTTTTACCTGTATAACCTATAACCGCTCTGTTGGCATTGGTATACAGAGAGAATCCCTGGAAATCAATATGCGCATTAAAACTTGCAGCTGAAGAATTCCAGCTTTGTGCTCTGTCACTGTTACTGGAAGGATATTTACCTGTTTCCGGATTCACCAGATCATTGATTACTACGTATTTCAGACTGGAAGAGCCTATACCGAGGAAATCTTTCCAGGTTGAAATAGGTCTGATTTCGCTTTCGGTAGTAAATGAAATCTTATCGAGGTCAACCTTTATTGAACCCGAATCGTCAATAAGTGCATATACTTCAATCGTGTATGAACTGTTCTTGTCAACTGCATAAGATACAGGTATTGATTGCACTTCATTATAAATTGATTCATACTGTACAGAACCGATTTCAGAAGTTCTCTTATAGTTGTTGGTAATTTTGTAGTAAATAGTCTTATTCTTTAAAGCATCCTGACCAAAACTGTCAAGATATGCTGTTACATCAATATTGAAGTTAGCAACATACTGCTTATCTCTGTCATAGTTTTCTACATCTCTTATAATAAGTTGATCGTGGGAATCAAATGAATTACGCAAACTACGGTAAAACTTGCCGTTCGCCAAATCATATAGTCCACATTCTCCTGTGCTGTCCATGCACGGAACAAAATCCCTAACAAGCTTGCCATTGTCATATATCTGACATGAATACAGATTGATTCCGGCACTTCTTGTTGCACTGCCACCACGGTTTATAGAGCCAATCCATAGGGAATATGGGCCTGATGATTTACTGTATGAATATGTATGACGTAATACACCATCAATAGTCAGTACATTTTTATTAAGTGAGATTTCATACACCTGTCCAACAGTTGGGGTAATTGAATACTTCTGCTGACCTCCGTAATGGAATTCAAACGAATTGTTCCATGAATAACATTCAAAACTTCGGTTATTGTAAGCAATTGCGGAGCCCCACAGCGCAAAACCTGCATTTTCAACGAAGTTTGCTGTATTATAAACCGATACTTTCATATCAATTCGTGTATCCTGGTTAGGAATAAAATCAGCATCAAAATACTGACCATTGGTCATCTTCAGATACTTAAGTTCTGTATAACCTTCAGGAAGGCCCTTTGGTCCTTCTCCCAGTGAAGTCAGATATACCTCTGCTCCAACTGTAAGAATAGTCTCAAAAGAATCGTTATAGAACATGTAGTTCGTTCTTAACTTGTTGTTCACATATGCCTGATCAGCATACATTCTGAATTCATAGGTGCCTTCAGTAATGTCATATGAAATGCCACCTGTTGACTTGCTGGCATCTGCCATCATGTCAATGATATTGGCTTCTTTTGTATTCTTGTCAATTCTAAATGAACCTACCAGAGTTGTTTCTTTTCCTTCTATCTTTACAACTCTCAATAATGCCTGGCTTCCTTCAATAACATTGTCAGGGTCACTTAAAATGATTTCTGAATGAATATATCCGGTATATGCCAGACGTTTAATCTCCAGTGAAATAGGTGTCTTTGGAGTAGAAATACTTGAAATGATATATTTCTTTGATACCGGTATTTCGATAGAACCGTACAGTTCATCAGAGAGAACTCGATAAGAAATTGTATAACGTGAATCAGATTTCAGATATGTCTTATTGTTGTCGGCATCTGAATATGGAAGGAAATTGAGTGTATCAAGTACAAGGTTTTCCCTCATGATCAGAAGTTTATACATTTCTTGCTGACTCAAAACATAGGTTAAAGTATCACCCTTTGAACCTTTTAATGAGATAGAGAATGAATCAATATATCTTGCAAGATCCTCGTTGGTTGAATCGTTTATGCTCAAAGACAGAACAGCTCTACGGTAAGTTTCGTTTGAACATTCTTCACTTGAAATATCCTTTACTTCCAGCATTAGTTCACCCAAATCGGCAAATGATGCTGTATTGAATGATTTTGCATACAGTTCATGCTGTGTAACGCCATTGCCGTCATTGATATCGGCATCAACAATTATATGAGCAACATATTTGCTGTTTAATCCAAGATTGTCAGCCAAAATACTGTTTGATGAATCAAACGTCAGATAACTGTTACCGTTTACTTTTACGGTATTTCCATCAACATCAGTCAGAACAAAACGCAGATTTGAATATTTTGCAGTCTTGCTGTTTTCAACTTTCTTGGTGATTGTAAGTCTCATTGCTTCACTGCTAGGTTTTTTCATTTCAACAGTCAGCTGTGGCAATGATTTACATGTTCTTGTTTCAAAAGTGTTGTTGCCAATTTCCAGAACATTGTTAAAACTGTCGTAGCAGACAAGTTTTGCATCAAATGTTTCACCTGAGTCAAGTGAATTAGGAGTTGCGAATGTATAGGTGTTCTTTCCTTTGATTGTATTCAGACCGTTTGCCGGTATATTGAACATCAATTCATTGTCCTTTTCGTCAGTAAGTACAAGAACAATTCTTGAAATTGCTTCTACCGCATCGGCAGAGCTTGTAGACCAGTCAATAGAAATGTCATTAATCTGAACACGGTTAGAGAATATTTCATCGTTCTTAAGTTTGACGAATTTGGCTGTGCCGAGTTCTGAGAGCGTTTTTGTCCTGAATTCAGTGGTTTTCAAAAAGTAGACAGTCTCGTTAACCATCTTACCGAATTCATCGTAATAGTTATAATATGCCTTGATAATGTACTCTGTATCAGGTGTCAGACCACCGATAATAGTATTGTTTATACCATAGTTGGCAATGATAGTACGTTTGACATCAATGCCACCCTTGTTCAGTCCCTCATTGAAAATAATCTCATATGTAAGACCATTACTGATAACATTGCTTGGGTCATTTACATCTACCTGAACTTCTACCGTATATACATTTACATTGAAACTCTTAAGTGTAACCTCTGGTTTTACCCATTCCTGATACTTCTTTTTCTTTTCAGTTTCAGTCTTTTCTCTTTCTTTTGCTGGTTCCGGTTCAAGACTTCCATCTGCTTTCTCCGGCTCCTGAGCCTTTGTTGCCGGAGTTGCTTCTGATGAACTTCTTGTACTTCCGATATTAGCATCCTTGTATCTCTTGTTTGGACTTGCTTTCTGTACATAGCCGGATGAACCTCCAGCATCAGAACCTGAACCATTGTTCTTGGTTTCTTCTTCTGTCTTGCTTGATGATTCACTTTCTTCCGAAATTGTAATCTCACCTAAAACAAGCAGCAGATCATTGTAATATACTTCAAAATCATCAAAAGAGATGATTGTGTCATCCTGTACGTCATTGATAGTAGCAGTTATATATGTTCCATTATTGTAATAGGCATAATGGATATAGTTAGGTGTGAAATAAATAAATGAGTTTACCGGAATAGTATATTCATTGGCAATAGTTCTCACCTGTATTTCCTGAGTATTGATATAAAGACCATTTGTCAGTCTTGCAAAAAGATAATTGTTGTAATCGGACCTGATGTTCTCAACGTCATAGGCTTTGCCATCGTTGATGATCATGCCTTCATAACCTTCATAGGTTTCAAAGTCTTCATCGATAATGTCATTGCCGTAGTCCATGAATTTGAAACCCTGGCCTTCTTCAATAATGGTTGGATAAACAGTCGATACAGACTCTTTCTTTGATTCGCCAACGTAAATATTTCCCCATCTTTCGTAGATAGTGTCATCTTCACATACACTTATTGGTTCAATAATTTCATCTTTGGAACCAGCGTACAGCTTCTCCTGAATCTGATTATCAGAAAAAACCAGACCATCATTCTGGATAATGCCTTTTATTTCAAAGCTGTTTACCGAAAAATAGAACAGCGCACTAAGCAGCACAACTGCAACTACTATAATCTTCTTCATTCTTTATTTTTCCTCCAGAAAATTCTTTCTGCTGGATATCTTTCCAAAAAGAATCATTTCACTGCCCTTATAAAGACATGTATCATTATTCAGATTGACTGAATAACCATTTGCCGTATCATATACATTTACGTCTCCATCAAAGTTTTCGTAGATATACTGATTGTTCTTTGTGTTGTAGAATTCAACTGTTTCATTGTAGTTGACAACAAGATAAGAGAACCTTCCAAGTTCAATTACCTTGTCGTTGTACATCAGAACAGTATCATTCATGAATATATAGGTATTTGATCCGTCATAAAGGAAACCACAATTGGCATCCTTCTTTTTGTTTCCGTTATCTATTCTCAAAACAGAAATCGTCTTATCAAAACTGACTTCTGTATAATAGTTCAATGTATTGAGTTTCATTATGTCATCTTTTGGATAAACATAGAGCATCTTTCTCGTCAGAACAATTCCGTCAGTACCGTCCATATAAATCGGTAAAGAATTTGTTTCAATTTCTTCATTACCGTTCTTAATAATCAGAACTTCTGACTTTCTGCTTACAGAAACTTCTGTACCTTCACTTATTGGATAGTCAATTCCGTTGATGAAATATGTACAGTTTTCTTTAAGCTTGTATGTTTCAAAAAAGTTCAGAAAAAGATATGCTGCAGCAATTACATCGATAATCAGTATTGTAACCAGTATACTTAACAGTGTTTTTTTCTTTTTATTATTAAATCTAATCATTTTCTGGCTCCCATACTACAACGTGATCATAAGAATTGATTGCCTGCAGAACAGCATAAAGAATAATAAACAGTACAAGGAAAACAATCATGACAATAATAACCGGACTGCTTTCTACATCAAAGTAGAAATCAATCAGCAGTTTTTCAATATATAACAGGAAAAACGCCAGCACATAATTAAGACAGTCAAATAAGAATACCTTTACATTTCTGCTGGAAACAAAGATAGTCACATTCATCAGAATAAAGACAATAAGATATCCTAAATGGATATCAGTACAGAACAGAGCAGATGTGATTATGAAAATAAGCCTTCCCATTACTATTCCGATTGATACAAGTTCTCTTTTTCTGAATGAATAAAGATAAGAAAAATACTTCATCTTTGATGGAGTCCATGAATACTGTCTCGTCTTGAACCAGTAGAAACCACAGAACAGCAAAACAGCTGCAATATTAGCAACCACTGCCCATTTCTGATTCACTATCTCCAACAAAAGACTTGCAAACATTTACTGTTTCTCACCTCTGATAATCAGTTCAAATTCATTATGAGCACAACGATAAAACCCTGAGATTTCACTCAGTTCTTTTTCGAACTCATCTTTAACAAAAGTTACGCTGCCTTCTACTTCACCGATAACCGGAAGATAATCTTCCATGATTACCAGATTGTATTCTTTACTTTTGATTCTGATAAGTTTCAGTTCATCCGCCTCATAATATCCGCTTTTAAGCGAATAAACCTTGGCAGAAATTTTTCCCTTGTTCTCTTCTTCCATTATCTGTTCTTATAAGCTCCAATATATGCAAATCTGCTTTCATCGACATCATCATATTTACCGGAAAGAATATCTTCAACATCGGTAAGTACATCATCAATCTTTACAAACTGACCTTTGATACCAGTATAGTTTTCAGCAACGAACATTGGCTGAGTAAAATACTGCAAAAGTTTACGTGAACGGTAGAAGATATCCTGGTCTTCCTGAGAAAGTTCTTCAATACCCAGTACGGCAATGATTTCTTCCAGTTCGTTATATCTAGACAGATATCTCAATGTTTCTTTTACCAGATCATAATGTTTTCTTCCAACTACTTCGATATCAATAAGCTTTGAAGTAGTCTTGAATACATCGATAGCCGGATAGAAACCTTTTTCAGCCTGTTTACGGTCAAGAACAACCTGACCATCAAGGTGTGATGAAATAGCTCTTACAGCTTCATCGTAAACATCATCGGCAGGAATGAAGATAGCCTGGAATGATGTAATAGATCCAGTTTCAGTTGAGTTGATTCTCTCTTCAATATTGGCAATATCAGAAAGCATCTGTGAAGGATAACCGTTTTCAACCGACATATAACCAAGTTCAGAATATATTTCACTTGAACCCTGAATATAACGGTAGATATTGTCAATGAATACCAGAACATCCTGACGTTTTGCATCTCTTAAATATTCAGCAAGAGTAAGTCCGGTATAGATAGCTTTTGATCTTGAAGTTGGTGATTCACCCATCTGACCAAATACCATTGACATCTTATCCAATAGGTCGCCTTCTTTCATTTCCTGGAAAAGCTCCTGACCTTCTCTTGAACGTTCGCCTACACCGACGAAGATTGAGTTTGACTGCAGACCGGTATATACGTTATGAATAAGCTCCTTAATCAGAACGGTCTTTCCTACTCCGGCACCACCAAGTAGACCCATCTTGAATCCCTTACGCATTGGAGCCAGGAAGTCCAGCACCTTGATACCAGTCCACATGATATCACCGTTGATGGTAACATCACTAAGATCAAGATGTGACTTATAGACATTCTTTCTTTCATCGATGACAACATTGCTCTTGTCAATAGGTTCACCGAAAGATGAGAACATATGTCCAAGAATCTTATCAGAGAATGGTGCTGAAATACCGCCATCAACTTTATAAAGATCCATGCCTCGTTTAAGACCATTTGTCATTTCAAAACAGATGGCATTTGCTGTTGAACCCTTGATTTCTTCAATTTCAAATTCAATGATTCTGCCATCAGACATCTTTGCACATACAACATCATGTACAGACAGTTCAGATGAAGCAAGAAGAATTTCAATTTTGATACTACTGATGGAAATAATTCTTCCGATAGAAGCACTGCTTATTTTCTTTCCTACTTCCTGTTTGTATTCCTCTTTTTCTCTGGTCTGAGAAATAAAATTCAATGCGGGGTTGCTTGGATCAATAATTGTATTTGTATTATCCATTGTAGTTATCTCCTCTCTTTAATCTAAGCCATTCATCTACAAAGTCTGTATAGTCTTTAAGTACTTTGGAATCAGGCGCGCAATCATAAAGACTTTTCTTGTTTGCATTTGCTTGCTTGATTGCAATTGACTCGTGTATCACCGTATCGAATATCGGAATACGGTTTTTATGTGCCACTGCCTTAACCTTGATTGAATTATCCTGGTCAAATTCATTAAGGAATCTTGTCAGCAGTACACCATCACATACCAGTTTTGAATTTGTATAAGCTCTTACCGCTTCGAATGTTGAATTTATCTGATCAACACCCTGAGCCGAGAATGAATCGCAATTTGCCGGAATTATGAAGCTGTCAGATGCCGTAAGTATGGCAATTGTCAGAACACTGAGCGCGGGCGGCGAATCAATTATGATGTAATCATAGTATTCTTTTATCGGCTCAATAATTTCTTTGATACGATACTCTTTTGATTCTCCATGGAATTTCAGTTCATATGAACTGACATTGCCATTGGATATGATCATGTCCCCATCATGCAAACGCTGAATAATGTTTTTGATATCAACATTGCCCATCATCGCATCATATATTGATTTATCCTCGAGAAAAGCGTTCATCGCATAGGAAAGATTGCACTGTGGATCCATATCGATAAACAGCACTCTGTTGCCCCTTCTTTTCAGAATTGAGCCCATGTTAAGCGCAGTAGTAGTTTTACCTACACCGCCCTTCTGATTTATAACCGCAACAATTCTAGTCATATGCTTTCTTCTTGCTTCTGCGTTTTATATACCTTTCAACATTCTTCTGAGAAGAGATAATACTCTTCTGTTTTCTTTCTTTTTCAACATTGAGTTCTTCAATTTCATCAATCTTCTTCAAAGAATCATTGGTAGAATTCTGTCTCATAATGTTTTCACTTGCCATAGCATTCTTTACAGTAATCTGAATTTCAAAGTCAATGTATGTAGAAACCATATTCAATACAAGATTGGTAATATCAGATTCTGAAATATAGTCTTCAGAATAGCTTTCTTCTTCATTCATTTCAAACGGGAAAACTCTTTTCTTTTCCCAGTTTATTGTTCCGGCATTAATGTAATGGTTGTAAAGTACATTAATCTCGGAATAAGAAAGATTCCTGATACTTGTTTTGATGTATTCGGCTACAACATCCGGATTATTCAGATATTCTTCCTGCGTACAGCTTACTTTAACGTTCTCTAAATCTTTTTTAACTTTTTTACCGATAATAATTTTGTCTGAACTGTCTTTTCTGACAGTGTTATTGGCCAAAAAGTTGTATGCACCACAAAAACCCAGGTCAGAACCAATATAAACATTAAGCACTGGCTTGCTTTCATCCATTCTATTAATCTGTCTATCAAGAATAATGTTTCGGTTATTGGTGATAGTACTGATCATTGTTCTCAACCTGTCTTCAACTTTTGCGTATTTTTCAGCCTCTTTTCTGGCTTTATCAACACGTAAAAGCGAGTGGAAGTTCATGACCTTAACAACATTTTTTATCCTCATCTTAGATTATTTATCTCCAATCAGACTTTCAAATGTTGAAATGATCTCCGACTCATTCTTTGCTTCAAACTTATACTGGTTAAGACACTTGATAATTGTCTGACCATGTTCGATAAGTTGTCTCATTTCAGGTGACATTTCTTCTTTGTTTGCAAGTTCATAAACATCACGCTTTTCCATATAAGAAAGCAACTGTCTTCTTACGTTTGAACCGAGGTGAGACATTTTTTTGGTCTGTACGGCACCACCCAGACGTGATACAGAAAGACCATAGTCAATAGCAGGTCTTTGTCCTTTATCAAAGTTCTTCTTGTTAAGAACAATCTGACCATCAGTAATAGAAATGATATTTGTTGAAATATAGTCGGTAATATCTGATGTCTTTGTTTCAACGATAGGCAGAATTGTAATACTTCCGCCATTAATATGCTGACAGCCCTTTTCCAGAAGTCTTGCATGAGTATAGAAAATATCTGATGGATATGCTTCTCGACCTGGAGCTTTGTCAGTCATCAGAGTAATTTCACGGTAGGCATCGGCATGTCTCTTAAGGTCATCAATAACTACAACTACATCTTTTGCCTGTTTCAGATAATATTCTGCAACAGCAAGTGCAGCATATGGAGTAAGTGAAAGAACAGGTGTCAGTTCATCATTAAGAGCACACATGATAACAGTGTTGTTCATTGCACCATGTCTTGCAAGTTCATAATGAATTTCACGAACATCCTTCTTCGTTTTACCGATTGCACAGTAAATACAGATGACATTGTCATTTGCCAAAGATGCGATAGTATCAAGAGCAATCTGTGTCTTACCGGTCTTTTTATCACCGATAATCAGTTGTCTCTGACCTTTACCGATAGGATAAATCAGGTCAATACCGGCAATACCGGTATGTAAAGGACGGCATACGGCAGTTCTGTCCATGATAGGAGTAACTGGCTCTTCAAGACGAAGATTTACCAGATTGTCAAATTCCATGTCCTTCATCTTGTCAGTACCGAACATATCAATTATTTTTCCAATTGAAGCTTCTGAATACTGTGCAGTAAATTCTTCACCACTGGCAACTACTTCGTCACCAACATGAATTGTACTTCTCTGTTTAACAATAACTATATTCAGATAATTAGGTGTGATACCGGCAACATAACCGATATTGTCATTTCCGATTCTGACTTTCTCAAAATAGCACGCTTCATCAAGACCAGAAACTTCCAGAACATAGTTCTGGATTTTTGAAACACGTCCAATTGTGTAGACGTTATCTTTACGCTTGATTTCCTTTATTCTCTCATTTACTAAATCTTTAACATTATTTGCCATATCAACACCCTCTATCCTTAAATACTGTAATCGTAAACTTTATCTTTGTGAACAATTTTTACGCCCTCGGTGATACTGTCATCGTGGACGGTAACAACATTACTTCCAAGACCATCATAATAGTCTTCTTTCCATCCGGTTTTTACATAGAATGTTGGATCTTCTGATTTCGCTATTCGCTTAATGTATTCGTAGAATCCAACAACATTGAATGGAACATTGCTTGTTTTTTTGTATTCATCAATAAAACTCTTCTGAGCATCAGTGAAGCTGCTTCTCAGAATATCTTCCTGTTCAACAGCCGAAAGAGTACTTAAATTGAATACAAGATCCACATCAAACTGTTTAGAAAGTTCAATTGCCGTTCTGGCAACCGAATCTGTTCCTTTCCTGTTGGAATCCATGACATCTTTGATTACGTCTTCCGTATTGAATGTCATTTTTTCTTTGATGTTTTTGTAGTTTTCTCTGAAGTTTGTATTCTTGTAAACTGCAGCTTCTTTCTCTGTATCAACTTTAAATACAGGAATCTGTTCATAGACAATCTTTGTCTCAACCTTTGGCTCAACTTCTTTAACCTGAACTTTTGGCTGAGGAATGATTTCAGAAATATTGTTCAAGAAATATTTGTTTACTTTTTCATTAACTCTTTTGCCCGCATTTAAAATCGCATAAACCATAAATGCGTTAATAACAACCATAACAACGATAATAGCAATAATCTTGAACATTTAAATCTCCTAAACTGTCAATGGATTGAAGAACAGCAGAATAACCGCAAGAGCAACAACAATAAGGAAAATAACTGCAAGTGAAAGAACAATTACCATTGCACTTGAAGTAACATCTCCTTTTGTTTCTGGGTTTCTGCCCACTGCTTCGGCAACTTTTGAACCAAGGATACCAAGGCCAATTCCAATTCCCAATAGAGAAAGGCCAATCATCCAACCAATTGCGCCAACTGTTGATGTTAAAATACTTTCCATAATAAACTCACTCCTTATTCAACAACATACTTGTAATCAACGAGGATTACTTTACTTTCTTCATTAAATACTCCAGTAATATCTTTTACATAGAACTGGTCTATATCATCTGCATTATCAAGAACAATAGTCTGTCCTGATGACGTCAGCAAACTGCTTGAAGCAGTGAACTGCAATGGATTTTCAGAATTATTTACATAAATATTGATAACTGTTCTGTCAACGTCAATATTGTTGCCGACAGCAGTTATATTAACATATATTTTGTCATTTACATTAGTCCTGCTTCCAACGGTTTTGGTAGTAATATATACATCCTGAACGCTTCCTTTAGAAGTAGAAGTAACAACATCGTTTTTAACTACTGAAGTAAAGTTTCCATCTTTCCAGTAATTGTCGAAACCGTCTTTACTTCGGTATGCTTCATAAGGTACGTAACCAAGCTGTAATGTATAATGTGTATTCGCTTCAAGAGAATAGACAGTATATTCAGTATTATATTTTGTCAGAAGATAAGACTTGTATGTACTTGAATCGTTCTCATTGAACGTTTCGGTCTTACCAACTCTCAGGATTACTTTTGAAAGTGCGGTATTTACATCATATACACTGTATTTCGCAGTTATAGATGAAGGACCAGTTTCTACACCGTTCAATACTACCGAGAAAGTTGTATCACGGATCGGCGTAATTGCATTACCACCGGTACCGCCCATACCACCATCACCAGCTGTACCACCGGTACCACCAAGACCACCAGATCCACCAGTACCACCGGTACCACCGACACCACCCTGGCTTCCGTTACCACCAGATCCGCCTGTACCACCGGTAATATTGTATGTTTCAATATCAGGTATTTCTGAATTTGCAGTGCTTGTTTCCGGCCTTTCAATTCCCGCTACAGTATAAAGAACAGGAGCATCTTCATATGTATTGGTAGAACCTATTACTTTTTTCATGTTTATTTCAACACCATTGTAGTAAAGAATTTCACTTGCAACATCAAAGTAAACATCTGAACTCTGAAGAATAACCGGATTAATTGTCTTACGGCTTACTCCGTATGACTGAAGAAGAGCATTGCCGTTTTTATCAATGGCAACTCTGGCAAATGCCGCAACACTGAATTCTCCATCATATGACTGAATTGTATTGCCTGCAAATAGGTATTTTCTGTCAGCCATCTTATACATTGATGTATCTTTGAGACCAGTAAGATCTGCACCATTGGTATATTTCTTGGTTGTTCCATCAGTATATATCTGATAAAGTTCTCCATATATGCTCAGTTGTGCTGTTCCCTTGTTGTAGACAACCGGATTGAAACCGAGTTCTTCTTTCTTGCCGTCAACCACAAGATAACATTCGCCATCCCACATCTGGATTATCTCACAGTCATTGGCAACTTCAATAATCGAATCATCATCTTTGAATATCAGACTTCCGGCTGTAATAGAAGTTCCACTCGCGCTGTCTTCAATACCGCCTTTATCGTTCTGCGCATTTAGCACGACAAAAGACAGAGCCAACACAGCCAAAAGCACTGTTGCTCCAAAGGCAATGAACATTATTTTGCTGTCTTTCTTAAAACTTCTAGTCTTCATCTTTATTCTCCAGATAATAAGTTACTTAAATAACTGTTAAATCTTGCGGCTTTAGGCGCAGGTACAGTAATAGTGATTGATGTAGATGCAGCTACATATTTTTCACCATCATACAGGTATACAACAAGTTCATAAGACTTGGTTGTATCATTCAACTGCGGAATGTACAGAGAGAATACACCTTCTGTAGACTGCTTATTCCATAGATCTGTATTATTCAGATCGCCAACACTGTTTCTAACCTTAGTAGGTGCTACTTCGGTTTCATTGGACTTATATGTTACTGGGCTGCTTGAATCAGTTGTATCTGTCAGTTCGTAATAGATACCATCAACATTGTTAAGGTTGTTACCTGTAACGTTAACGAATCCGTACTCAGGCAGCATTGTAAGCTGAATGTTTGAAATATCTACACCTGATGCAGTAACAGCGTGTGTAGACTCAAATGACTTGAGTCCTGATTTATCTGAAGGGTCAAATTCAAATACAAGTCCGCTGTTTGTCAGGTCTTCCTGATAGTAAACCTTGATGAAGTATTCTGTATTACCATCCAGATATTCAATCATCGGAGCAAACTGCTGCAGTGATGTACTGCTTCCGGATGTCTGTACTGTCTTCACAATGTAATTAACACTCTTTCCACCATATTTGAATGTTAATGGACCTACGGTCTTATTATCGACAACTTTATACAATTCAACTGCATATGTAACTGCCTTTGGATTGTAATCAGTGCCAGTAGTATTGCTTGTCAACAGACGTTTAGAGTCAGTTCCGTTTATCTTGAACTGAATCTTATGGTTTACATTTGATTCATCAATCTTTTCTGAATATACAACGTTAGTAACACGCCATGAAACTGTAGAAGTAAATTTCTTTGGCTTAGTCAGGTCTATTTCGTAAATCTGTTCGCCGGATTTCTTCTGATAATTAATTCTCATAACAGCAAGATAGGTTGTGTTTCCATCAACAATATGTTCCTCATCAGGAGCAAAATTGAATCTCTGCTTAGAGTAATATGTCAGTTTCTCTGAATCATCAGGGGTTTCTGCAGAATTAGCCAGTGTCAACGTATCAACAAAGCTGTTTTCAATATCACGTTCGCCTTCACCTGCATCTGATTTATATTCAATAACATCGAGAGCTGTTTTGCCTTCTTTTGCTTTTGAATTTACCGTATCGTAATCATTGATGTTATAAAGTTCAAATGTAATAGACGCAATACCGGCTTTGATATCTTTCAAATAAGCATCCATGCTCAGTTTGAAATCAACATATTTGGTATCTCTTGTTGGACTTGTTGTAGCGTAAGAAACAGCAATACTACTTGGATACTTGGCAGCATCAGTATCATTGATAGAAATGATATCAAGCGTCTTCTTTATCATAGAAGTAGCATATGTAATTGAAGCTGGTCCATGATTCTTGATGTTGATAGGCAGCCATTCCTCTACGATTTCTCCTTTAGTGTTATTGAAATATCTGTAGAAACCTTCAACAACAAATTCATAAGACGTATTCGGATTCAGACCGTCAAAGTTTCTGTTTTTCCAGTTTACAGTATATGTGTTTGTGCCATTTTCAATCTTCAGAACATCAGCGTCAGAAGTATAGATATAATCAGTTTCGCCAACAGGACGATAGCCAATTCTTAAACCTTTTGAAGTATCGACAGTACCGATGCTTGTCAGAGTTACTTCAAGTTTTGCAAAATACATACCTGTTTCGATATCAACATCTGCATATGATTCAATACGGTCGATATCAATGCCAGAATTTACAGATACTCTGCCCAGCTTTTTGGTCTCTTTAGGCATTATCTTAAGACCTCTTGCAGCAAAGTAATGCTTTGTAGTACCAACTGTAAAGAAGTCATCATCTTTAACGAATGTAACTTCACTCATTTCTTTGATATCGGATGAACTTCCATCAGTTTCTCCACTGTAGTCAGGTCTATAGTTGATGTAATTTCTGGTGTTATTGGTATCAATCGCATATTCATTGCCGTTGACAGTCAGTTTAACTTCAAAGTCTGTTCTGTCAAAGTCGCCTAAATGATATCCTGTAGGGCCATACATCTGTGCATCTTTATAAAGGACTCCTGTTACTGCAGTCAGGGTAACTTTCTTGTTTTCGCTGTCAAGTTTCATATTCAGCGTTTCACTGCCTGATGACAATGTATCGACTACCAGATCAAAAGTATTTACGGTGTGTGAGTCTGGTGCATATTCAAGATTTGTAATTACCATTGACTTGCTTGTTATCTTGCCTGCAAACCATGCCTGCTTCTGTTCATTGGTCATTGTATTGTATGCTGCAACAAAGTCATCATCAACATCAAATTCCATATCAAGTTTTACATTGATACCATCATTCTTCATGTTGAATGCTGCAGTGAGCGGATAATTTGCTATATCGGCATATGAAATACCATAGTTGCCTGAATCATAGTAAACATCGGCATAGATATAGAACTGATTAATACCACTATCAGTATATGTAGTGATATCGGTAAACTGTTCAAACGGAATATGGTAATGAACAATATAACCTACGATTTCACCACCAGATGTCTGTTTTTCAGTTGTAATACCATTCTTTGAACTAGTATCAAAGTTATTGATTGTGAATGTCTTGTATTTGTTAACTGAAGTTTCTTTGTTTACAACAGTCAGATTAATCTGTTTGATTGCATCATAAATACTTGCGGCACTGGTCTTGATCTGCAGAACAGCATCGTAGTAGTTCTTGTCTTCATTCTTAACTACATAGAATGCATCATAGTCAGTAGCAATCGCTTCAATTTTGACATTTTCATGTTTATTGATGAATTCTTCAGAAGTCAGCAAAATAGTATTTGCATTTTCTTTACCGAGTTCATTAATCTGATCATAATCGGTTCTCAGAATATCACTGACATCAGGATTGTCAACTGCTTTGAGTTTAATTGAATAATACTGTTTGTCTGTTTCGCCATCTTTATCGATATCAATGTTGCTCATATCAACTACTTCAACATCAACTTCGGCGTCTTTATCATCCAATGTATAAAGTCTCAGTTTATCATCAACATATTCCAATGCTTTATCAGGGTCATCGATGTATGCATAGAAAATGTCATTAATACTGTTGTCTGTTGTAGAACCTTTATATTCAGCAAATCTTACTTCTGGTTGCTGCTTATAAGTCTGAGCGCCTACTTTGATAACTTTTTCTGATCCAACTGTTGGATAGATTTCGTTATCGTAATCCTTCAGTTTAACTTCCATGACAACATAGAAATAGTCACCACGAACTATTTCACGTGTATTGAGTTTATCTTCTTCATCTACAGCATTTCTTTCCACATCAAAGAAGAATGCCCAACTGTCAAGTTCACTGTTTTCACAAGGAATCCAGCCCTCAGCAAATCCCAGATGGTTTGTATCTGTTCCAGGATAGAATGATGTAGCGATAAGTTCATTCTTACTGTTGTAGACTTTGTATCTTACGGCGCTGGCAAAAGCACCAAGCCATGTAGAATTACCGGTAATCTTGTAACCGACAACCGTTTCATCACCCAGATTAATATCGTCCCAATGTTCAAGGAGGTCTTCACCGACTGTATTTAAATCACCAAGGTCATCAGTGTTGACGCCCATCTTCATATAGACTTCACTATTTGAATAGTTAATATCGTAGAAGTTGCTTCCGGCAATGCTGTGATCTTCAAACTCGCCGGCAATATAAGCAGGCAAATCTGTAGATGTCTGATAGATTGGTTCAAGCGATATGCCACCGCTGTCTCTCCAGCCTGGTTTTGCAGCTTTTACGTTTGTCTGAATCCAGGTATCCAGTCTTTCGGTATCGTCAGCAACGTAGTATTCACCCTTCTTGAATTCAGAAGTCTGAGTTCCACCATAAAGCGGAACATTTGCTGTCTGGTTAAGAATAGAAGTTGCACCAATCTGAATCATGTTGGAATTATCATACATGCCCTTGACTTCTGTAGAGTATGTGTAGTCATAAGCTGCTGTAACTCTAATGAAGATAGGCCAGTTCTTATCGGTAGGATTGTTTGCTGCAATTCTCTTGTAGAATGCAGAAATCTTATCTGATGTATCAGGGCCGAATGAAGAAGAGTTGATAGTCAGAAGATACTGACCGTTTGGAAGTTCTTCAACAACTACATTGTTGTCACCATCACGCTTCAGATCGCCATTTTCTTCCGTCAGATATCTGTAGTAAACTCCGACAGTCTTTTCTTCTTTGACAGTCTGCATATCGACCTGTTTTTCAATTATCTTCGTATATGGATAGAATTCATTCACGAATTCATAATTGGAAATATAGTCATAACCTGTATATGTAATTCTGTTTGTAATCAGTTCTGTAGTAGATAAAGAAGCCGAATTCAGTTTTGCGTTCATATTTGGCAGGAATGATTTGCCTGTCAGATTCTTTGCAGATTCATAAATATCAAACTTCAGCGCAGAAATAGATTTAATAACAAGTTCACTTGTGCTGTCTACACCGAATATCTTCTTTGCATATGGAGAGAATTCTTCATCCTTGGACTTCTGATATTCCTTTTCATATCCTGAATTGTTCAGAGAAAGGAATACATTCAGATTAAAGAAGTATGATTCACTGTTTTCACCACTTGCTGTTACACAGTCGATATAAACTGGGGTTTCAGAATAAGATCTTGTCTTATAAATCTCACTTGTACCAATCAGAAGAGGTGTAGCGCTATGGATTTCAACGCCTTCTTCGGACATCTTGTCAGCATATACAGTAATTTCATACTGAGTGTTTTCTTTCAGGCCCTTGAATGCATAGTAAATCTCATATCTGCCATCTTCATAATTGCAGTTTTTCCATGCAGTGCTGTCCATACCGATCTTAACAGTGATTTCCTGTTCAATAACCTTAGAAACACCTTCAGATGAGTATTCGTAGTTGGATTCAGAAGTATAATGCTGAACAACCGCATTCTTGGACTTCAGTTTGATTGTGATGCTTGAGTTGTCTGCAGTCTGTTTAGCACCGTTGATCATATGGAAACCATCATGGATTGTCACAGTACCAGACAGAGTTGTAGGAGTTCTTATTTCATCAGAGAATGAAACAGTTGGCCATGTTGAAGATGCATTGAAAGGATCAGACATTTCACTTCTGATTTCTTTAATGACTTCATTGTTGTTGAAGTATGCAACAATCTGCAGTTTATAGTTGACACCATAGTTCAGATTGTCAGATACATCGATTCTCTTTGTATCCAGAGATTCAGAAGTCAATGTATATACAACATCTCCAGTTTCATCCAGAATGTTATATTCGAAATAATTGATGCCGCCATCAGGATCAGAATAATTGCATGGTTCAAGAACAAACTGATCAGTCTGAGGACTATAGTAAACAGAAGGTTTTCCAAGTTCAGCTTCAATCTTGAGAGTCTTTACCTTTATATAATCGTATTCAGTTGTACCGTCTTCAGCATTGACTACACGCAGATAATATACGGTATTGCTGTCAAGTCCACTGTACTGCAGCGATGCAACCGTACCGATCAGGTCAGTTTCATTGGACTTAAGATCCATAATGCCATTGAGAAGATCTTCACCATCAACAAATTCCGGATTCAGTAAAGTTTTGTTTGAACTGTTGATATCGAAAACATATTCCTGAACATTGTCGTTCAGTTTCATTTCGTTCTTGTCTTCGTCATACAGCTTAACGGCAATCTTTTCATATGTTACCTTGTTGATTGCCAGATTTGCATTGATTGTCTCTGTTGTTGCAGAATCATATGCCAGATTCAGGCCAAGTCCATCAGTAGTAAACAGCTTTGAAAAGAGCTGCTGGTTGATGGAATAACCCAGATTACTTATATGGCTTACACCATTCGGATCAACATATGTATATGTAGGATAATACTGACAGTCAACAGTCAGAGCATACTGAGTATTCTGTTTCAAACCGGTAACTGCATTGTTTATATCACCGGTAAGCGGATTGCCTGTTTTTGTAACCTTGTTGTAGGCTTTCAGAAGATTGCCTTCAACTCTTGAACTCCAGATCAGGGAATCATCGTTTGTATCAATAATCTTGAACACAGCATAATCAATTGAACAGTTCTGATCATTCAGATAATAGATATAGCCGTTAACCGAATTAGATGTAACATCAAGGCCATTATCATCAAGGAAGAACAGAGGCATGTTCTGTTCACGATATTCCAGATCGGCGTTGACAGCACTTGTACCATCATCGCCATCATCTCCGGCAGTACCTGGCTGACCGGCAGCACCCTGATTACCCAAAGCACCTGGATCACCAGACTTACCTGCTTTACCTTCTTCAGCGTCAACACCATTTTCGCCAGATTCGCCATCAGAAGCATTTACGATGATTCTTGGCTGTTTATCAACTTCGATTGTATAGTCTTCATCTGGAATTATTTCAACATCGTCATCAGAACTGATAACCATCTGAGTCATATTCACCAGAATGTTTTCACCATCAGAAACGTTCTTGCTTCCAAGATATATTCTGATGCCGTTTTCCAGTTCAAGATATGCATCAGAAGAGATTGATGAATATGTACCATCCTGATTTACAAGATGAACAACACCTTCATCAACGTATTCAATTTCAATATAGTTATCGAAAACCTGCTGTGATGTTTCAGATACAACAAGTTTGATTTTCTTTGAAACAGCCATATATCTGCTGCTTGAAATCTTCCAGATAAAGTTGGAGAAGTTAATCTTCTCTCCTGCATTGTCTGTCTGATATCCGTCAGCACCGCTTCTGCTTAGAACATTCTTTGCAGAAATTGCATAGTAGCTTACCTGCTCTCCTACCAGTTCATCAGTATCGAGAAGTACTGTATCTGATAAAGAAGCCAGTGAATTGTCTGTATAGTGGATAAAGTTCTTTGAATCAATATTTACTTTGTTTGAATTGACATCGGTGAAAGAAATAGTATGGTCATAATTCTGCATGTAACTTGAGCCTGATAAAAAGAAACACTGTGAATGTAATGTGTCATCAGATTCATCGCTTGGAATCAGAATGTATCCATCGGCAAGGAAGGTTTCCTTTGCGCTTAAAAATTTGTTGTTTGATAAAACACCGATTGCACTTATAACAACCAAAAAGGCAACCGCAAGCAATATAAATAGTCTAGTTACTTTTTTATTCTTTCCCATATATCCACCAAAAACCTACATACGTATAGGTATGATTCAATTATACTCTTATTGCAACCGTAAATGAATATATATATAAAGATTTTTTAAGAAATAATTTACATATGTTTTTTTGACCACCCATTTGCACGTTGGTGC
>DCHD01000038.1:0-1369 GCA_002315565.1 Solobacterium sp. UBA1761
CACCACAATGTTATCCAAATTGTGGCATCTTTATTTTTAAAACTTGTCAGGAACATTCCTGACAAGTTTGATACTAATTGCTTCCTGGTTGTCCACCATCGATTCTGATGATGGTGTTGTTGATGTAGTCAGCATCTTTGCTGATTAAGAAAGATACAAGTTTTGCAACCTCTTCAGGTTTGCCATATCTTTTCAAGAGAATCTTGTCTGTTTCTTCTTTCAGGAATTCTTCATCATAACCGTCAAGTTCACTCTCAGTTCCAATAAAACCAGGAGCTACACAGTTGACATGTACATATGGCGCATACTGAATAGCAAGATTATGAGTCAGAGAAATAAGAGCTGCTTTAGATGCATCATAGTCAAAGCACATTGGATAATAAGTATTTATTCCATTGGTGCTTGAGATATTGATGATACGACCATATTCTTTATCGAGCATATGCTTATATACTCTGTTGGAAACGTTATAGGCACCTACGACATTTACATCAAGGGTCTTTCTGAATTCTTCAGCAGTCTTGAGATGCCACATATTTGATAGATCAATAGCGGCATTGTTGACAACTACATCAACGCCATCCATTTCTTTTTCAATATATGTAACCATTTCATCTACTTCTTTTTCTTTTGAAACATCTGCCTTATAAACAAGACAGTTTATTTTATATTCATTGGTGATATATTCTTTCAACTCTAAAGCTTCTGACTCACTTGTCAGATAGTTAATGACGATATCATAGCCTTTTTTAGCCAGCTCAACAGCAATAGCTTTTCCTATGCCTTTGGCTGCACCGGTAATTAAACAAACCATAGTTTTTTAAAAAAGAGCTTATATTAAGCTCTTGAAGAATACTTGCCGTCAAGTGAAGAAACGATAATTCTTTCACCCTGTTCAATAAACTGAGGAACTCTCAGAGATAATCCAGTATCTGTAACAGCATCCTTAGTCTGAGTAGATGGAGCACCTGGAATAGCTGGAGATGTTTCTGCTACAACAAGTTCTACTTTATCTGGAACGTTTAATGAAAGAACAAGTCCCTCAAAGAATACCAGTTTAACTTCCATACCTTCAATTAAGAAGTACTTGTTGAAGTCAACCTGATCAGCACTAAGTTCATATGAATCATAAGTTTCCTGATCCATGAAGTAGTAAGTACCATCAGATTCATAAGAATATGTAGCAACTTTCTTGTCAATCTGAGCTGCATCAAATTTAGTAGATGCGTTGAAGTTTCTTTCCTGTGTTGAACCAGTTTTAAGATTCTTCATTTTTGTCTTTAAGATAGCTGCACCCTTACCTGGTTTTACATGCTGGAAATCCAGAACCTGCCAAGGGTCACCATCAACCATTACTGTTAATCCTGTT
>DCHD01000038.1:1386-73381 GCA_002315565.1 Solobacterium sp. UBA1761
AAATCGCCTGCTTCAATAGCCATATTAATCACCTTTTTCCTTAAAATTACTTTAATATTCTAACAATTTTCTATTCACTTATCAAATCAAAACAGCGATGTTTTCTTCTCGTTGTGCGTTTTTATGTATCTGGTCCACTTTATATAGCCATAAGTGGTATTGGTAAAGTAACCAAGTTTAAGTATCAGAAGGACATACTGTCCCGAAAGAATATTCATAACTGATTCTAGTACTGCACAGATATACCAGGCAATCCACTGTTCTCTAAGTCTAAAGAAAATGAATAAGCCATTGGCAATACCCACTGCAGATGCACAGGCATCAAGATAGGCAATGACGGTTTCAATATTCTTGTCTTTGATGAAATCCGTTTCAATATTCAGACCGCTAAGTACGTAACCTACTACAATAGTCCAGATGACAATACCCAATACAATCAGCAGTTCCTGATAGCCTTTAAGTCTTCTTACAGCAGTAATATCTTCTTCTTTTTCATCTTTATGTTTTGTCCAGTTGATGAAAGAAATGATGTCGATTGGAAGCCAGAAAAACAGTGTCGATGCCATTGTTGCAAATCTGTACATCAATACTACACAGATCAGTATTTCAACAATCTCAACACCGATGGATACGATAAAGTTATATCTTGACTGTTTAGAAATCAAAAGTTCACAAAGAATATTAAGAAAAGTATCCAACAGATACAGAAACATTATCAGTACCCCGTTTACACCATTGGCATCCTCTTCCGGGAAAAGAATAGAGAATATACATGCCAGTACCATGATGGAAATAAACCAGATCTTTTCATATAGCGTGAACTTCACCGAAAAGAAAGTAATCACACCAACTGATACTGCAAGAATAATAAAAGCAAGCGCAAGATTTGTATATAAAAAAATAAACGATACAAATGCGCCGATAAGAAGAACTGCCATCACAAACAGTTCAATAAGTCTAAAGATTGGTTTTGGTTCAATATATTTTTTCATAGTACATATCATTCACATTTGTGTGAATGCTATAATATTTTATATCAAAAAGGTATTAATTTATGGATAGCATGCTCTATTACGAAATCTGTTTCTATATTTCTGCAGCTCTTTCTTTTGCCTATATCTGCATGTGGCACGATGGTCTTGATGTAAACATGACCAGTCTTTTCATACTTATTCCTATTGTATGTCTTGGATGTGTATGGATGTACTGGGCTCCAACACTTGAGATTGCCATACTGGCCAATAAACTTGTCTATCTTGCAGGCTGCTTCTGGCCACTTATGGCAACCAAAGCTATTCTTTCAATGTGTTCAATAAAGATAAAGAAGAGCTGGACCGTTATTGCCTATATCACTTCATTTATATTCTATGGATTCGCATTAAATACCGATAAGCCAGGTGCTCTTTACAAAAGCATCAGTCACCTTGTCGTTGATGGCAGAGTTGAACTGTATCCTGAATACGGCTGGATGCATACTGTTATCTATGTCTCAATGGCTATCTATGTATTGCTTGGAGTTGTTGCCCTGATCTATGGTATGAAGAACAAGGTTCGTGCTTCCATCAAAAACATGTGGATCATGCTGTTTGGAGAAGCCTTTGCAATTATTGTCTTCTTCATCTACGGCATCAATAAGCTGGCCGGTTCCCCTGTTATCATCTATGTCGTTGGTCAGGCATCATTCTTGATATGCGGCTACCGTTCATACTATTACAATATTGACTCTTCCGTTATGGATACTGTCATCGAAAGTGGAACTGTCGGCTATCTGACCTTCGATTCAAAGAAAAGACTGCTGGGATGCAATGAAACAGCTGAGAGATATTTCCCTGAACTTAAATCCATCAGAGTTGATAAACCGCTTGATAACGAAGAAGGATTCAAAGCCATCATTTCCAAGTGTCTTAATCAGGTAGAAGAATGTGGAAGTTCTGTAACTGAACTTGTCAAAGTAGATGACGCCTATCTGAACATTAACTTTGACAGGTATAAGACAAGAGGAAGAATCGATATCTACCGTGTCATCATGATGGATGATACCGATCATCAAAGACTGGTGCAGATGCTCAATACCCAGAAGGATGATGCTGAGCGCAAAACAAAAAAGGTATCCGAAACATTTACCAGATATATTGACCCAAGTGTTGCCAAAGAACTGTTAAGCGAAGAAGGTTATGAGATGACAAACAAGCCAAGAGAAGAAAACATTGTTGTCTTCTTCGCCGATATCAGAGGCTTTACAACCTATTCCGAAAACAAGGAACCACATGAAGTACTGTCCTTACTGAATCAGATTATTGAGACTATTACATCTGTCATCATGGATAATCACGGCATCATTGATAAATTCATCGGCGACTGCGTTATGGCTGTCTGGACCGGAGATTCAGAGGTTGCTGCCTACAGTGCCTGCAAAGCCGGCATGGATATTCAGAAAGCCCTGGCAGAACTTGGAAGAAAGACTGAACTTGAAAGCGGAATAAAACTTTCTGTCGGCATCGGAATCAATTATGGTAAAGCCATCATCGGAAATGTCGGTACAGCAAAACGTTCTGACTATACCTGTATCGGCAATACCGTTAACCTTGCAAACCGTGTCGAATCAATTGCAGCCGGCGGATATGTACTGATTACCCCTGCCGTAAAGATGCTTGTAGATAAAAGAGCAACTTATTCAGTATTCAGAGAAGATGCTCAACTTAAAGGTGTCAAATCCAAAATGTGTATCTACAAAGTTGAAGGCATTGACAGAGAATTTACAGATTAAGCAATTATTAAAGGGACATTCAATTGTCCCTTTCGTTTTCTATTTAAGATTGTTCAGAATTCTTTCAAGCTGAGGCTCATCAAGACAGATGTAGCCTTTTTCTGATTTCATCTTGGAAGTCATATGAACCTGCTTGGCATTGGCTGCTTCAAGCACGCGCTTGATGTTGCCTTCTCTTATGCCGCCACCAAACAGAAACTGAACTTTATCGCCGAATTCTTTGGCGAGTTCTTTCATAACCGCACAGCCATCGGAAAGATCTTCTGCTTTAGCCTGACCGTTGGTCATGATTCTATCTATACCTAAGTCAATAAGCAATCTTGTTGCTTCTTTAATATCGGCAGTCATATCTGATGCCTTATGGAAGATTGCTTCTTTGCCATATGAATGAATCAGGTCAATCATTGCCTTGGTCTTTTCTTTATCAACTGAATTATCCTTGTTCAGAAAACCGAATACGATACCATCTGCTCCTGCTTCAATCATATCTTTGGCATCGATCATCATTTCTTCAAATTCACCGTCAGAATATACGAAGTCTCCACCACGAGGTCTGTTCATGCAAACAATCTCCTGGGTAGTCTTTTCTTTCATAAGTTTAAGTACGCCAAGATTTGGTGTACAACCGCCAAGTTCAATAGCACTTACCAGTTCAAATCTGTCTACTTCATGTTTTGCTGCAGTAATCGCATCGTCAATTCTGTTGTTTACTACAACTTCAATCTTGATTCCATTAACCATTATTCATATCCTTCTTTCAATATTATTGTAGTACTTAAATAATCATTATGAATGCATAAAGAGCTCTATGGGAAATATATCCATCAATCTCATAGATTCTTCTTCCGGTTGAATATTCCTTTATGTAGTTTCCGTCAATTTCCAGCTGACGTCTTCCTGTTGAATAGTCTTTAATATATCTTCCATCAGCTTCCGCTATTCTTCTGCCGGTGGAATAATCTTTAATATAGTTTCCATCAATCTCATAGATTCTTCTTCCACTTGAATACTCTTTTACATAGTTGCCGTCAACTTCGTAATTTCTTCTTCCGGTACTGTAGTCTTTGATATAACGGTCATCGATTTCAATAATTCTCCTGCCTGTAGAATATTCCTTGATATAAGCCATATTATTTACCCCTTGTCTGTATCTATATTTTACTTAATCAATAATTGTTTTTGTATAATAACTGTATGTACAAAGGCAGACTTATTGTTGAAAATCTAAGTGACTTAACAGTTCTTAATTATCTGGATATTGAAAAAACAGAACAGATATATATAGAGAACAATAGTGAAACAGTCAATGTTATATCTTTTACTTCAAAGTATATTGACTTCCCTTTTATTCTTTCTGCCGGTCTAAAAACAATCGACAGTAAAGGAAAACGCTGCTTCGCATCTTTTGAAGAAACAAAGATATTCTTTATCGTTATGAAGAATGATGTGATGTCCTACAACAAAGAAAACGCTCAGGAAAAAGAACAGGTCATTAAAAGATGTATTGAACTTGGCGTTGACCCTGAAGAAATAGAAAACGAAGAAGTCAGACAGTGACTTCTTTTTCATGTTGTATTAACGCTCTATATATATTTTTGGTAGAATAGGTGTATGTTATCATTTGCAAAAGAGAAAATGTACATGCCTTACATGTACGAAGATGGTATCGCCAGAGGTCAGGATAAGACCTTTGCCATCTATCAGCGTTTTGATGGGACCAGGAGTGAATATTCCTACAACTACATCGCTGAACAGTCAGACAGGCTTATTGAAGTGCTCAATAAGGCAGGCCTTAAGAAAGGTGACCGTATTGCCGTTATCGCTGCACTTCGTCCATGGTGGTATGCTCTGACATATGCCTGCTTAAGACAGGGTTACATTATGGTCTGCATTGACCCTGGTGTACCTGCTGCTCAGGTACAGGGACTAATCAGAGAAACCGATGTCCGTGCCGCTTTTACAACACTCAACAAAGTTCATCTCCCTGATGAACTTGAAGGTAATATACCGGTATATTCAATCGATGAAGACTTCCCACTTCTTTCAAAGTGCGATAAAGTCAATACTTTTTTAGATAAAGCTGAAAAGCTTCCTGATGATACTTTCTTTATTCTGTTCTCAAGCGGTACAACCAGTGAAAACAGAAAAGCCGTACTGCTTCCTCATTCAACAGTAACTACCGGAATTGAATACGGTATGTCTTGTGATGCAGGAATCTATAAGAATACTTCAGCATATACAGTCAGAGAATGTGACTTAATGCTGTTTCCTCCTTACCATATTGCCGGACTTTTATGCGCTACCTATGACATATACTGCAATACAAAGATAATCATGCTGGAAAGGCTGACTCCTAATGGACTTGTCTCTGCTTTACAGGATTTAAAACCAGACAACATCTGTACTGTTCCTTCAATGCTGTCAAGTCTATATAAAAAGATACAGACCGGATATACAAAGAAATTAAGCACAAAACTGTATGTTGAATCTGCCCTTGCCTTCTCAGGTTTCATGAGAAGGAAGTTCGGTTCAAAGGTCGGACTTAAACTATTAGGCTCACTTAACAAACAGGCCTTTGGCGGCAATTTAAAGGGTTTCATGATCGGTGCTTCACCGTTTGATCCTGTTGCCCATACTTTCTTCCTCAATATGGGTATTGATGTTTCAATGGCCTATGGTCTGACTGAACTTGGTGCGCCTTTAGCTGTAACCGGCCAGGGTTATTATCCTGGTACTACCGGTAGAGTAGCAAGGCATACTGACAAGATGGATATCCGTATCGTCAATAAAGATGAAACAGGCCGAGGTGAAGTGGAAATACTTTCTCCTTACCGTATGATTTCCTACATGAAGGAATCAGACAACAGAGGCTGCTTCACTGATGATGGTTACTTCAAAACCGGTGACCTTGGTTACTTTGACAAGAATAACTGTCTGGTAATCTGTGGCCGAATCAAAGAAAGTATTGTCTTAAGAAACGGTGAAAAGCTGCTTCCTGAAGAAATTGAAAACAAATATACAGATGTAGACTGTGTTAAAGAACTTGTAGCCTTCAAGGTACCTGGAGAAGCAGGATGCGATGACTTTGCGATTGCCATTATCAAGGAAAGAGAAAAAGCTATTCCCGATGAGCCAATGAAAGCAAGAGTTTATGAAAGAGCAGACAGACTTCCACCAATGTACAGACCAAAAGAAGTCTACGTACTTAAGGAATTCCCTTATTCATCAAGTCACAAGGTACAGCGTTTCCGTCTGACTGAAATGGTCAAAAACGGTAAAACCGAACCGGTAACTGACGCATCAATGATTGCGGTTGACGAAGATGAAACAACAGCAACATTAAGAAAGATACTTGTTGAAGTCGGTGGTGCCCAGTGGCGTACCCAGAAACTTACACAGGGGTTATTGCTCAATATTGATTCGCTTTCAACTGTTAACCTTTATGTAGCTATACAGGATAAATTTGACATTGACCTCTTCCAGTCTTCAGTTCAACCTGAGACATTCGGAGAACTCTTGGATATCGTTAAAAACTACAATGCTGTAGATAAAACAGTCAAAGAAGAAATTGACCTTTCAAAATATCCTCTTCCTGTAAATGCCCTTGGAAAATTCACTTCAAGAAGACTTATGGGTCTTATCAGACAGGTATGGGGCTGTAAGGGATATGGTCAGGAAAATCTTCCTTCAGAAACTGGTTATCTAATCTGCTGTAACCACAGAACCGTAATTGACCCGGCATTCATACTGTCAGTTCTTGACAACAGCGTAAGCGATAGAACCTGTGTCATCGGTAAAGCTGAACTGGCAAATGACAAAGCACTTTCAAAGTTTGTAGAAGTACAGAACTATATACCGGTAGACAGAACCGGAAATTCCGTTAAGACTCTTGAAAGATGTGCCGAACTGTTGAAAGAAGGATGGAACGTACTGATCTTCCCTGAAGGAACAAACGTACAGAACAACGAAAAGATGTACCCTTTAAAAGATGGTGCGGCAAAGCTTTCCATCGCAACAGGTAAACTGATTGTTCCTGCTCATCTGACAGGTGTAGCTCACTATGAAAAAGAAACAAGGAACTTCGACTTCCCTTCACCAAAAGGAAAGATAACCATCAAGTTCGGTAAACCGATTGATCCATCAGGTAAATCAGTTGAAGAACTCAATGAAATATTAAGAGAAAAAATCGAAGAATTAGACTGACACGAATAGCAATATTCGTGTTTTCTTTTTATAATGTAGACATGATTAAAGGCGTAGGAATCGATACAGTAGACATTTCAAGAATGGCAAAATCAATCGAAAGAAAAGGTTTCATTGAAAGAACTTTTACTGTTAAAGAAATAGAAAACTGCCATGGGGATAAGGCAACTTACTATGCTACCCGTTTCGCAGTAAAAGAAGCAGTATTTAAGGCGGTCGGCAAGCCTGAAAACTGGCTGATAATTGAAACACTCAACCATGAAGACGGCAGTCCATATGTCACAAACGTAGACAACGTCCATGTCTCTATTACAACAGAGTCAAACTTTGCAACCGCAATCTGCATATATGAAGAAATATAGAATTCAGATTTAATTCACATCTGGGAGAATTAAAATTACATTATGAACTCATTCTGGATTACACCAAATGCTTTAAAAGCGCTTTTCGGAAACAGTTACAAATCAGTTGAACTTTTCGGCATTGAACATATCATTGAACTGCTGATTGCCGTTGTTGTCTACGTCATTCTTTCAAAAGTATATGTCAAAGGTAATACAAAAAAGAAGAGGAAGATTCTGATAATTCTTACTGTTATTCTATGGATTGATGAAATATTCAAATATGCTTTCACTCTGGCAACAGATCAGTGGATGTGGAATTATCTGCCGTTACATTTATGTTCAATCAATATTTTTCTGTGTACTGCCCACACCTTTACCGGTTCTGACAAACTGAAAGACTATCTGTATTGTCTGTGTATTCCTGGTGCCGTTTTAGCCCTGCTTCTTTCTCCATGGTTTGCTGCCCCGGTGTTCAATGCTATGCATCTGCATTCCTATTCGATGCATGTCATGCTGATATACTATGCTCTTCTTGTGCTTACAGATGGCTACAGACCGAATCTCAAGCGCATTCCGTATAATGGTATTTATACTTTACTGATCATGGTGCCTGTTTATTTCATAAATAAACTTCTCAATACCAATTTCTTCTTCATCAATAATCCTGATGAAAATATCGTCACCCAGATTCTGTACGGGTTCTTCGGCAATTTCTATCCAATTTCCTTTGCCGGACTTGCAATTATATTGTGGATACTGATGTATCTGCCTTGGACAATCAGAAAAACAAAAAATGCTTAGAATCATTATTCCTGTAATTGCCGGTATTCTGGCAGGACTTGCTACTGGATTTTCTGGCCTTTCAGCAGCAACATTTATCTCACCGATGCTGGTGAGTTTTTTATGTATGAATTCTTTTGATGCCATAGGCATAGCCCTGGCTTCTGATGTACTTGCTTCACTTGTATCTTTTATTACCTATTTCAGAAACGGCAATACGGAAATAAAGAAAGGGAAATATGTTCTTGTTTCTGTCGTTCTTTTTTCGGTTGTTGGAACAGCTGCTTCATTTCTTTTTACCTCCAGTAAAACCAATGATTCCATCATGGCCTACTGGCTGATAATCTCATCAGCATTAATGGGGCTTAAACTAATCTTTAAACCGGGTGATGATAAAGGACTGAAACTTCCTTTTGGACCAGTTGCAGTTGCTATCCTGGCCGGCAGTTATGTTGGCTTTGTGTGTGGTTTTCAGGGAACCGGAGGCGGATTAATGATGCTTTTTGTCCTTAATATAATGCTGGGCTTTGAATTTAAAAAAGCTGTAGGTACATCAGTTGCAATTATGACCTTTACAGCTCTTGTTGGTTCAATCAGTCATTTTATTATGGCAGATGGAATCTCTGATATACCTGTCTTTATCATCTGCGTTGTTTCAACACTGGTATCAGCTGAAATTGCTGCAGTACTGGCCAACAGGATGGATCCGATAAAAGCCAAAAAGATAACCGGCCTTCTGATGGTGATATCAGGTGTTATTACTTTTATTGCCAGAACTTGTCTTAACTAATCTCCATGATAAAGCTCATGGAGTTTTTTATCCTGTTCATACTCTTCATCTTTATAAAGATATCGGTTATACATAACTCCATTATTGATGAATGAATATGGGAATACTTCAAAGGTACTTGCTGCATCGAAACAACCGTTTTTGTCGACGACAATAATAGCAAGTTCAGTCTTATAGTCAAGTTTTGAAAGTCCTCTTTCAAGCACTTTCTTTGCCAGACCTTCAATATTTTCACCAAGCATCAGTCTGTCTACGGCTTCTTTTGCCATGACACTTCTAAGGCATGCTTCCCCGTCTCCAGTAAGGATTGCTGCACCAATTCCATCTTCACAATAGAATCCTGAACCGATAAGCGGCGTATCGCCTACTCTTCCTAAAGTCTTGCCTTTTCTGCCGCTTGTTGTAATCCCTAATGAGAAATGACCATCCACAAGTGAAATAACACCGAAGGTATCGTGTGATTTCTTTTCGATATCCGCCTTGCATACTTCAAGTTTTTCACTTGTTTTATAACCGCTTTTTAGCGCGTATCTGTCAGCTCCATCAGCACACAGAATATTGTTCTGATTTAAACCAGAAAGAGAATATGCCACCTCAATCGGATTGACAATGTGACTTGTTTCTATAACTGCACCTACTCTGTTGTCACCTTCCATCCATGCTGCATCAAGCTGGATATTACCATCTTCGTTGGGATGAGAAAACCTTCCTACATTTGGGTATTTGGGATTATCTTCAATTGACCTTATTGCCTCAATAATTCTGTTTATGTTACGGTAATCATCAATTACCTGTTCACACAGATCTTTACCCATCAGCCAGTAGGCAATCAGTTCACACTTATGCTCCATACATTCTCCTTTAGGCTGTTTTCTTTTAATCTGAAGATTCCTTAAATTATCTTTGAATTATTTATCACCGAAATAAAACATTCAGTATATTCAAAGAAAACAGTCTTATTCATGTTTATAGTCTATTCAATTATAATGGAAATATGAAACTCTATAAATACAGTGATAATATCTATTACACAGACTTTGAACCAAGAAGAGACAGGCCAAGACTGGGCTATATTAAAGGAGATAAATTCTCAGTTGCGATTGATGCCGGACATTCCGACAAACATGTTGAAGAATTCTATGAACTCCTTACAAAAGAAGGACTCCCTCTTCCTGAATATACAATAATAACCCACTGGCACTGGGACCACAGTTTCGGAATGCACAGAGTAAACGGCAAAACAATTGCCTCAAAAAAGACCAACAGACATCTTAATGACTTTATTGAAAAAAGAAGCCTTAAAAGTATCATAAGATTCAGAAATTTTGATAAGGCAATCCGCAATGAATATCCCCTTTTCAAAAAGATAATTGTCGTACCATCAGATATTGAATATGAAGGAAAGATGGAACTTGACTTAGGAAATGTCATTGTCGAAATATTTGAAGTGCCATCCCCTCATACCGATGACTGTACAATGATATATTTGCCAAAAGAAAAAGTAATATTCCTTGGAGACGGCATATGTGGTGAACCACCAAAGTTTATTGTTGACAGAAACAGAGGTGAAAAAATAAAGTCCGTACTTGAAGGCATTGACTTTGACATCTCCATCGGAGGACATTGGGACAACTATAACAAAGAAGATCTTCTTCGTTTCGTCTTTGACTGGGAAGATATGGTATAACACACAAAACGGAAGCAATTCCGTTTTTACTTTAATAACATTGAAGATTCACATTAACTTCAGTTTGACTCAATAGAATAAAACTGAGGTTTAAATTATGCGTTACTATAACCACTACAAAGTAAAGAAATTTATTAAAGACTCTCTTAAGACAAAAGGTCAATTGTATCCTGACACAGATATATCAGAAGAATGTGGCAACTATAAAAACATCTTAAATGACGGCAGTATTCACTATGCCTTTTTAGGCCATTCTTCTGTATTTCTGAATATGAACAACATCAATGTTCTGATTGACCCGGTATTTTCCATTCGCGTAGGAACAGGAAAAATCTATGCCAGACGTTTTCCCGGTCCTAAAGCCAAAGCTGAAGATTTTCCTGAAATCGATTATCTTCTGATAACTCACAATCATTATGACCACCTTGACAGAAAGACAATAATCTCGCTAAAAGACCAGGTAAAACATTTCATTGTCCCATCCGGTGTTGCGGAAGCACTACTTAAATGGCACATTCCAAACGATAAAATCATCGAACTTGACTGGTTTGAAAACTACAGCAAAGGAAACATTACAATCACTTCCACCCCTGCCCACCACTGTTCATACCGCACTGTTTTTGACTATAACAGAACACTCTGGTGTTCCTATGTGATAGAAGATGGAAACCATAGAGTATTCCATTCCGGTGATACGGCCTATTCTGAACACTTTGAGAATATCTTTAACAGATACTATGACTTTGACTTAACATTTATGGAATGTGGTCAATATGGCTCTATGTGGCATGACATGCACATGTTCCCGGAAGAATCTGCTAACGCCTGTAAACTTCTTAGTTCAAGACTGTCAGTTCCGATACACTGGGGTGCCTACAGACTATCAGATCATCCCTATAACGAACCTATAAGACGTTTTGAAAACAGTGCAAAAGAAAAGAAGATAAATTATCTTCTTCCTGTAATAAACAGGCTGTATCAGCTTTAAATGTTTATTCCCCCTGTAATTCCCTTTCTGTGCCTGAATACGGAAAGGGATTTTACATAAATGAATAATCAACTTCACTTCTAGAAATCAGTATCGTATCGGTATTGATTTCTTTTTTAAGTCTTTCACCAAGTCTGATTATTTCTTCATCAGTTGAACCGATAATCACAATTCTCAGACTTGTCTCTGTCGTATAACCCTTATTGTGTGTATAACCGCCATACTGGCTAAGCAGTGTAAAACATATTTTCTCTTTTATGCATATTTCAGAAAGTATCCTCTTGAAGTCATCAATTGTCAGAATCTCTTCATAGGAATCTTTATCTTTTATGCCAATATAGATTTCATGTTTCCACCCACGTGTAAACTGTTCATTGTTCATGTTATCTGTACTCCATATCAAGTGGACACTTAAGTACCATAATACATTCCTGATTCATATACATCGAAAGACTCTTTCCCAGTTTTATTACATCGAGTCCCTGCTCACCGATGATACTGATGCAAAGAGTATCTTCATAAGCATAGTTGCCATCATCATGAAGATAACCGCCCTTTGTTGCGATGAGCGAAAACCCAGTTTCTTTTTTAGAAAAGAACTCTGTTACCAGTTTCTTAAGTTCTTCCAAAGAAACAATCTCTTTATCTGTCTGCGAGTCATTGCAGCCGATATATATCTGATACTCTATTTCTTTTTTCATTACTGTACTTTTTTTGCAATGACTACATCCATGCAGTGCTTGTGCGGTACACCTGAGGAATTGCAGTCAAAGATAATTTCGTCACTTCTTAAGAACATCCAGTCTTTATAATGACTGAAAAGATCTCCGGTATTCCACATTGCTTCGGTTTCATCCCAGTCTGGAGGAAGCGGAAGGAATGGTTTATCAACAAAGACATTGAACCAGTTGATACCGCCGGCTCTAGTCATCTTCTTGACTTTCTCAAAAAAGATATCTTTTTTGTCTTCTTCAAGATACTGAATAGTACCTGTTGAATAGATGATGTCAAATTCATCATTGATGTTCATATCGTTGATGTCGGCAACAAAGGCATCAATTTCAACACCTTCTTTTTGAGCCAATGCTTTAGTCTTTCTGATACCACTTTCCGTAATATCAAAAGCACTTACCTTGTAACCTTTTTTGGCAAAGTACACTGCGTCTTTACCCTCACCACATCCGATATCCAGAACCTTGATATCTTTATCGGCAGGTATAATCTTCTCTATTTCATAACACAGTTCTGCCGGCTCAAGACCCCAGTAGTAACCATCACATTCTTCATACCATTTTTCGTAGTTTGTCTTTACCTGATTCATTATTGTACCTCTTACTCAAATCTTTTCCATTTATGGTTTTTTGTGTTCTAAATAAAAGAATTGCCCAGAATTAACTCTACAAATTTAGAATTCCAACTGTCGCAAAAAGTGCGATAGTTCACTTTAAAAGAATGTATCAATCATCTAAAAAATTCTTCTTAAAAATGAATACTAATTCTGCTTTTATCAGAATTACTATTTTGTAGGTATCTTTCGTTACAGTTTGTATATTTCCGTGTATTTATCTTCAAGATATTTGATGAAGTAGTCAGCATTGAACTTATCACCTGCAGCTTTTTCAAAGAGTTCTCCAGGTTTATAAAGACAGCCAAACTGCCAGATGTGTTCTTTGTTCCAGTCATTGATCGGTTTGAAGTTACCTTCTTTAACACACTTATCTACATCTACACTTTCCTTCATCTTACTAAGGAACTGTGCACCATAGGCACTGCCCAACGCATAAGATGGGAAGTAACCGATAGCTCCACCTGACCAGTGAGTATCCTGCAGACACCCTTCTTTATCATTTGGTACATCAACTCCCAGATATTCCTTGTAGAGTCTGTTCCATTCACAAGGTATCTCAGAAACTTTCATTTCACCCGCCATGACCTTCTTTTCAATTTCATAACGGACCATGATGTGTAAAGCGTAAGTAAGCTCATCTGCTTCCGTACGGATTAAAGAAGGTTCTGCTTTATTCATTGCCAGATAGAAATCATTGGCAGTGTATTTATCCATATGTTCAGGGAACAGTTCTTTAAGTTTTGGGAAAACATATTCGCAGAATTCCTTGCTTCTGCCGATGATGTTCTCATAGAATCTTGACTGAGATTCATGGATACCCATTGAAACACCACCATCAAGCACAGTGAATGCATATTCTTTTCTTGAACCGGTGTCATATAAGGCATGACCGCCTTCATGAATTACACTGAACATTGAAGATGCGAAATCATTCTCCTGATAGTGAGTAGTGATTCTTTCATCAAGATGGGAACCCAGACTTGTAGTAAATGGATGCTCAGTAGTAGAAATACCGACATGACTCAGATCAAGTCCTTCAAGTTCCATCAGATACTCTGAAAGTTCTTCCTGCTTGTGGACATCAAAATGACCATAACGCATTGAATCGTCAACCTGTGGTTTTGACTCAATCTTTTTAAGAAGAGGTACAATATGGCTTCTCAGTTTTTCAAAGAATTCATCAAGCATCGCTCTGCTTGTGCCATCTTCAAATTCATTCAGCCAGTAATCATATGGATCTTTTGAAGGGTCAAGATAACCGGCAAACTTCTTTATTGTTGTGAAAATCTGTTCCAGATATGGTTCAAATATCTTCCAGTCATTCTTTTCTTTTGCCTCATGCCATACAGCACCAGATTGAACCAGCAGGCTTTGGAAAGCAATGTATTCGTCCATTGGAACCTTCTGCATATCTCTCTGGTTCTTTAATAGAAGATAGACCATTCTCTTTTCTTGTTCATTAAGTTCTTCTTTTCTTCTGTCAAGTTCTTCCAGCAGTTCAATAGTCTTCTTTGAAGTAGTCAGTTTATAGCTTTCTTCATTCAGAATGGCCATTGTAACTTCTCTGTTTTCAACGGTTGCTGACGGTGCAGTTGTTTCACCATCATAACTTAACAATCCCAGTGCATGAGAATAGGCTGCCATCTTTTTCTGTAACGCATATAATTGCTCTTTAAGTTCTTTGATTTCCATAAGTGTCACCTCACTAATAATTATAAAGGCAGGATTGCTCCTGCCTGTAGTTTTTTATTTTGAAGCGATTGCTTCAATCTCTATTCTTGCCCCTTTTGGAAGTGCCGCTACCTCATAGGCAGCTCTTGCTGGATATGGTTCAGTGAAGTATTCAGCATATACCTCATTCATTGCCGCAAAGTCTTTGATGTCAGCAAGAAATACTGTTGTCTTGGCAACATCAGCCATTGTAAGACCTGCAGCTTCAAGAACAGCTTTGACATTTTCAAGTGACTGTCTTGTCTGATCCTTAATGTCATCAGATGGAAATGCTCCGGTTTTCACATCGATTGGAAGCTGTCCAGATACAAATACGAGATTACCGGCAACAGTGGCAGCTGAATAAGGTCCTACTGCTGGTGGAATCTTTTCACATTCAATTTTCTTAATCATTTTTTACTCCTTTTGAATTATATATTTTCCTTATTGCTAAAGCTAAAACTGTTTCAAATACTGTCATGGCAATAACTGCTATATACCATTTACCGCCTCTGTTAAAGCCATAGAAATCAGGCCATATTTCTTTTTCAACTACCAGGATGTAGTAGATTATTCCATAAATGATCGATGGAACAAGTGCCCAGAATATGCCTTTCAATCTTTTTTCTTTCTCTAAGAATATAAAGCTTAACAGCGCAATTAAAGGACAGAACAGATGCAGAAAGAAATTGTTGCCTTTGATCATTGGCATAAAACCATAGGACAATGACAGAAAACAACATGCCACGAGAAGTGTAACCGTTACTGCATGTACTGATGCAAATTTAAATATCACACACCACTCAGGCATATTCTGTTTAAGAATACATATAACCGTAACTATTGAAGCAATTACCAGCAGTATATTTGAATCAATAGTAAAGAATCTGAACATCATTGTCTTTGTACCGGTCATGTTTCCACCGAGTCCATTGATGTAGATATTCACGAGGGCATAACTGTTCAGTATTGCAACAAGTAGATTTGTTATAAGAGATGCTGTTTTTTTCATAAACACAAAAAAGAGCTGTTAAGCTCTTCCTGTATACTTTCCGTCTGCTGTAGAGACAATAATGCGGTCATCGCCTTTGATGAACATTGGCACTTTAACCTTCAGACCTGTTTCAGTAACCGCATTCTTTAAGGCATTGGTTGCTGTATCACCCTTGACTGCATCTTCACATTCAACAAGTGACATTTCTACTTTATCTGGGAGTGTAATATCAAGCACATCGCCGCCAAAGAAAACCATGCTTACTTCCATTGCTTCAAGAATGAAATATTTCTTGAAATCTAACTGAGCTTCTGATAGTTCATAAGTTTCAAATGACTCATTGTCCATGAAGTAATATGTACCATCTGCTGAATATGAAAACTGTGCTTTCTTCTTTTCGATATTTGCTGCTTCAAACTTTGTTGAGGCATTGAAGTTTCTTTCCTGTGTAGAACCGGTCTTAAGGTTCTTCATCTTAGTCTTTAAGATAGCTGCTCCCTTACCTGGTTTTACATGCATAAAGTCAATGACAACCCATGGGTCACCGTCAACCATTACTGTTAATCCTGTCTTAAAATCACCTGCTTCTATAGCCATAATATTTCCCCTTTTTAATCTTAATTATTCTACCATTATTTGCCAGTCAGTTTCTTTGCGATATCATCGAGCATGACAACGGTTGATCTGACATCTTCTTCCGTTGTGTTGGAGTTAATCATACACATGCGTAATACTCTTTTATTTCTTAATGTTGTAGTAACGATAAAGGCATAACCGCTGTCGTTTATCGCTTCAGATATTTTACCTGTAAGTTCATCAAGTTCTTCATCACTGTAACCTTCAGGATGGTAACGGAAGTTGATGGTACCGCATGATGGTTTGCTTACTATTTCCCAGTTTGCTCTTTCGTTGAGCATTTCCTGCACAATCTTGGCATTGTGGAATGAATATTCAATAATCTCTTCAAGAAGATCCGTACCTAAAGCCTGCACCGTATACCATAGTTTGATGCTTCTTGTTGGTCTTGACATTTCCGGACCCATATCCCAGCCATCGGCATGTTCACTCGAGATGACATCAGTCAGATATTCTGGATGTTCGGTAAAGGCATTAAGCAATGTATTTCTGTCTTTTGCGATAAGTGAAGAACAGCTGTAAGTCTGCATCATCCATTTATGAGTATCCCAGGCAAGTGAATCAGAACGTTCAATGCCCTTGGAGAGATTTCTGTAAATTGGTGAGATAAGAGATGAGCCACCATATGCTCCATCAACATGCATCCAAAGATTGTATTTCTCTTTGACATCAGCAAGTTTATCAAGCGGATCAATCGTGCCGGTATTGGTTGTACCGAGATTGACGATAAGAAGGAACGGTTTCATTCCCTTTTTCAAATCTGATTCTATTGCTTCAATAAGCAGATCAATTCTGATTTTATAGTCTTCATCAGTTGGAATCTTCCTGATCTGATCTTCCCCGAATCCCAACATTCTTAAACCTTTAATGGTAGAACTATGAGTCTGATCTGAGAAATAGGCAGTTCCCTTCAAAATATCTTTGTGTGCAAGTTTATTTTCTCTGGCAGCAATAAATGCTGACATGGTTGCGATTGAACCACCAGACACAAAAATACCGCCACATTTATCAGGATCATATCCGGCGAGTCCACCCATCCACTTAATCATCTTCTCTTCGATGATGGCTGCACCTGGTGCTATAGAATAAGATCCGGCATTGATGTTATAGATATCGGAAAGAATAGCTCCGGCAATTGAATAAGGTGAAACTGAAGACGCCACAAACGAAAAGAAACGCGGATGCTGAATCAGCATTGAATTATTGAACACATCATCAACCAGTTCTTTGGCAATGACTGTTGCATCTCTGCTCTTTTGAGGAATTTCCATTTCACTGACTCTTTTTTCTGCTTCATGGTCTTCCTTCTTTGAAGCAGGCATATTACGGATATTGTCAGTAACCTTAAGATAATCTTCGATCATCTTTCTTAATTCAATTATCTGTTCGTCAAAAGCTTTTCTTGTCTTCTCGTCAAACTCAAGTCTATCCAGCATATTAATCACCTCATCACTACTTATATTATAAATGCCTTAACTGCAGTTAAGGCATTTAATCTTTTAGCGGTTTTCTTTTTCCTGTTTACGTTTGTCGTTTACTTTGTTGCAGTATGCACGGTCAATTTCATGAACACCTTCAATTCTCGCAGCATCAACAACACTTGTAAGAGCAGCTTTCAGGAATGGACGAGGAACTTTCACAAAGTTCAGTAATGCATCATCTGAGAAATGATAATCAGGATCGATTCTATCAGCTGCAAATCTTATAGCGCCAACGTCAACTTCTTTTGGAGCCGGAATTGGTTCTGCAACCGGTGTAGTGATTCTTGGAAACTTAGTGTACCAGAAATTAGTTGAATCACGGTATCCGTAGTCAACAGGTACTGGTGGGAAGTCGCGTTTGGATACACCATTGACAATTGCATCATAATACTTTGGTTTCATCAGAATCTTGTCAATGTAAAGAATCATGTGAGCACCGTATTTGGAAGTGATGCCGTTGAAGTTATTGTATGGACCAGGATGGCCGTCGTCGATGTCATCCGGATTGAATCTGTCAGCATTTTCCAGTTCAGATGCCCATGTACATTCAAATACCTGGAAACAGTCCTTGAGTACCTTTGGTCTGGTTGGATCGCTTGGATCTGCAAGTCCGTCTTCAAGTTCAAAGGCCAGTGTCTTCATCTTTTCTTCACTTGGTCCAGGGAAGCCCAGTCTTACTGCTTCATGGAAATTTGCCTTGTCATCATTGATGAAGTTTAAGGCACAGTGCTTTGTACGCATGATGTTAGGACAGGTATTGGAATTGTTGCGGCATTCAAGAATCATTGCATATCTTTCTTTACCCGCAATGTAGTATGGGAATACCAGTGAATATGAACCGACATTGATGCTTCCGTCTTTGTTTACTGTTGTTATACAGACAGTAGGCATTGGGAAAAATGATGATGACTGATAGAAATTATCTACAATACGTAAATCTTTATATGAACTCATAATATCCTCCTATTTGGTCTGGAACAGAACATCTCTGAACAGTTTCTCAGTATATTCTCTTCCCTTGTTTTTGATGAAGCCATCAGTACTTGTTCCACCGTTTTTAAGCAGCCCCTCCGTATACTTTCTGGCTTCTTTTATCTTTTCTTCTTTATTGCACTTATCGGCTTCAAGAGACCATTTCAGATAGTTATCCATGAATATGTCTTTTGTTTTGTCAAAGCCGAGTGCCTGTTTCTTTTTAGCCTTAAGATGAAGGCTTTCTTTAAAGAGTATTTCCGTATACCATCTGATTTCAGACTCAAATGAATACTCATTATGCAGATTCTTCAATTCTTTGATATATGAAGGTGTATCTGTTTTATTGATTCTTGTCTCATACATCTCCATAAACAGTGAATCGTTGCCGAAGGCAAATACTCTGTCATATGAGAGAAGCGGTACATCAACCTCAAACGGATTGACGATGATGCTGTCCATTTTCATTAAGCCAAGAGGCATCTTTGCCTCCATAGTTGAAACAGCACCAAGTCCTTCTGCCTCATAACTTCTTATGATGAAGTTCATTCCTGACACTTTGGTTTTTACTTCTTCTTTGAATGTCAGTTTAAACTTCTCATTTACTTTTTCAAGAAGATTACTTTCCATCTTTCTTGGCTTTCTTTTCAGCTTTTTTTCTTGCCTCTTCTTCCATCTTTTCCTTGCTTGTGAAATGATAGATTGGCACAAACGGAATAATCAAAGGTACAGTATTTGAATATTCAATATATCTAGGATCATCACCATAGTGCTTGATGTGACGTCCTTCAACTCTCTTGGCACCTGACATCATGATGAAGGTGATAATGATATAACCGATGATAAGCATTGCAATCTGTCCGCCATGGCATACACCAATACCGGAAACAAGATTACCGGTCCAGAACAGTACTTCACCGAAATAGTTAGGACAACGGCACAGTTTGTATAAACCGTTCATTGCCGGCATATCAGGATTGATTTCCTTTTCTTTGGACTTCTGCTTATCGGCAACTGATTCCATAACAATACCGATTGCTGAGATAACAATACCGATAATTAAAGCGCATCTACTATGGCTTATCTCATTATTCAACAATCTATATACAGGGCCTGACGATTGAACTACATACGAAAAGCCACAGTAGAGCCACATTGGAATAGTGACAAAAATCGGAAGCTTTGCATCGCCACCAGCTTCGTTCATCTTTTCGCGATATCCGGCATTCTTCAATTCTCTTATAAGAAGGAAGCCTCCAAGTCTGATTCCATAGACAATAAACAGTAAACACTGAATCAGATAGAGAATATCTATAGGTCTGTTTATAAGCATCATCACAAGATTTGTAGCGCCGATACCGGCAACAGCCAGACCATAGCCAACTGATAAGAACCAGACAAATCTGTAGAAACCAAGCAAACAGATAATTGTACTTACAATTACGAGTACTAAATAACCTTTAGGGAATATCATATTAGAACTTCAACCCCTTTCGATAGATTTCTTCGATATATTCTTTGAAACTGTATTTACCTGTTTCAACATCAGCAACCATATCTTCAGTCATAGTCCATTTACCAAACTGAATAACACCTTTCTTCCACTTAGGAGCAAAAAGAATAATCATGTCAAACAGGAATGGTGGAGCAAATGAGATAACAGGTTCTTTACCTGCTGCCTTGAAGAACATCTTGGCGATTTCTTCATAAGTGTATATTTCTCTACCACCGACATTGTATTCCTTCTTTTCATCAGCCATATGTTCAACAATATAGTCTGCGAAATCTCTTGTGTCGATAACGTTGCATCTGATTGGCTCTTTAGTCTTTAACAGTGTAACTTTGCCTTCTTCAACCTTAGGCTGGAAAATATGAGCTGTGTCATAGAAATAACCTGTAGGTCTGAAGATTGTATAGTTGATTCCCGATTCCTTCAAAGCCTCTTCCATCATAGTCTTTGCACCTAACATTGGAATGTGCTTACCCTTACTAGCCTTAAGTACAGAGATATAGGCATAGTTCTTTACGCCTTCAGCAATCGCTTCATCAAGCAGATTCTTGTTTGCACCAAAGTCAATGTCATAGGCAGTCACTTTTTCACTTGCTTTGGTCAGACCGACAGTAGTAATTACAGTATCAACTCCTTTAAGACATCCTTTTAAAGATTCTCTGTCAGTCATGTCAATCTTCATTGTTTCAAAACCTTTGAAGTCAACATCTCTGATAACTGCATCAGCAGCAATTACTTCATGTCCATGATCAACAAGAGACTTAAGTACATCCTGTCCCAGATGACCAAATGCACCGGCTAAAAATACTTTCATAAATTATTCCCCCTTTAAATTGAACTCAGACAGTCCGGCTTTATCCAGCTTTCTTACGGCATAGAACAAAGCAAACTGACCTAAAGTATTTATTGCTTCGCCAATCCAGTTGAACATAGGATTGGTAAAATCCTTACTTGAAAGATACCCCATGGTTAGTGCGGCAAAACAGGAGAATGCAAGAAGAACGGCACATCCTTTCTTCTTCATCTTCAAGGCAACAGCAGCCAATCCTGTATCAAAACTGATAACGCCCATCACCATAAACATAACGAAGATCATCGTTCCACTGTACAGTACAGGCGCAGCAGCATAGGCAACGTTCTTACCCTGCTTAAGGCGCAGCATACACGCAACAGCAACACCACACATCATAAAGCCAAGCGCCTGAACCGGAAAGAACATCTTGGTCAAAGGTTCAAAGTCACAGATATTCAGTGCATAAAGCAGTTTATAAAGGGCTTTCAGAAATCCTGCCATAAAGACATCGATAGTTCCTGCACAGAACAGTGCATAGGCACCTTTTGACATTTTGCTGTATAAATCTTTCTGCAGAATATAAGCTGCAAGCCCAAAGAAACATACAGGCAGAAAATCTACTAAAGCCATTGGTACAGAATACATAATTCTTCCTCCTATTTGATCAGTAACATGAGGTACTGTTCAATGTTTTTGTATTCATCAACTTCACGTACTGCATAACTGATCAGAATTTCTGAAATAAACGCCTGCAGTTTTTCATCTTTATTCTTAAGAACTTTATTGACAAGTTCGCTGGTCTGACTTACCAGCATTGAATGTCTTTCGTTTGAAATGGAATTTACCAGACTGCTCTCCCTGAAGACAAACTGATATTTATTGGAAAACTCCCTGATCATGCGATAGATCGTTTCAAGGCACTCAGTTTCTTCTTTGCATTCAAAAGACATGGTGTTCACTTTATCAACGGATGACATCCAGTCAGCTAGCATTATATGGGCAACCAACTCATCTTTACTCTTGAAGTAATTGTATAGAGTCCCTAGTGCAACTCCACATTCTTTGGCAACCTTCCTTAAAGTCAGGGCTTTATACCCATTAGACATAAGGATAAACTTGGCCTTGTTTATGTATTCTTCTTTCAGATTATCTATTAGTTTTGGCATATTATGAACATGTTCATTATAACGCAAAATAAAAGAAGATTAAATATCTCCTTTTATGAGTGCATAACTGTTATCTTTGTTGAGTTTCAAGACAAGATCAGCATCTTTACTGTTTTGAAGTACTGTTCTGGCGTTGTAAAGATCACTTCTTTCAACAAACTCCTTAGCTTTCTCATAATCGTGGTTTGACGCGAACTTACGTTCAACCAGTCTTTTTCTTAAATCCTCAATATCAGCTTCAATCTTTATTGTATAGTCGGCATAATCAGACAATTCATTCCACCCTTCATCTTTTAATAAGAGATAATTGCCTTCAAGAAGTACAATATCACCTGTTACTTTGATGATGTCTTCTTTTGGATTATGAGTCATACGGTCATATACTGGCCAGCCGACATCTTTACCTTCACTTACTTCTTTGACTCTTTTTTTAAATTTAACAAGGTCAAAGGTAATTGGAGCACCCTTGATGTCAACCATGCATATTTCTTTTTCGTCTCTTAATGTTTTGTGATTAAGAAGATAATCCTGGTAATGGTGGAAGCCATCCATACCGATTACTGTAATACCTTCAATACCGTTTTCTTTTGCCAGGTATTCAAGAAAAGAACAGAGCGTACTTTTTCCTGCCCCAGGAGGAGCTGACAGCATCACAAGTATTCTTTTACCTTTTTCTTTCTTAAGTTTTTCAAATCTAAATAGAAGCGGAATAAAAATATCCCTGATTGATTCATCAGTATATACAGCATCGGTTATTATTCCATTTATGTCCGCTTTATAATTCATTATTTTTTAGAAAGATATTCATCAATAGACCTGGCAGCGAGTTTACCTGCTCCCATTGCTGATATAACAGTTGCTGCACCAGTTACCGCATCGCCACCAGCATAAACGGCATTTCTTGAAGTCAGGGCATCTTCATTGATGATGATGCCGCCATGAGAATTTATCTCAAGTCCTGGAGTAGTATCTTTAATCAGCGGATTTGGTGAAGTACCAATAGAAATAACTACAGTATCAACATCAAGCACAAACTCACTGTCAGCTACAGGAACCGGTCTTCTTCTTCCTCTTTCATCTGGTTCACCAAGTTCCATACGGATACACTTCATACCGGTAACAAAACCGTTTCTTTCATCTCTTGGATTATCTGGATTATTGTAGCCTAGTATTTCGACCGGATTATTCAGAAGTCTGAAGTCAACACCTTCTTCAATGGCATGTTCAACTTCTTCTTTTCTTGCAGGAAGTTCTTCCATTGAACGGCGGTATACGACATAGACATGTTCTGCGCCAAGTCTTAAGGCTGTTCTGGCTGCATCCATTGCGACATTCCCACCTCCGACAATCGCTACTTTACCACCCTTCATTATTGGGGTAACAGGATTATTTCTGAATGCCTTCATCAGATTTGAACGGGTCAAGAACTCATTGGCACTATAGACGCCTTTTAGTGATTCACCTGGAATACCCATAAAGTTAGGTAAACCCGCACCAGAACCAACAAATACAGCTTCATAACCCATTTCAAAAAGTTCATCGATAGTCAGTGTTTTGCCTATTACGACATTTGTTTCTACATCAACACCAAGTTTCTTTAATGTATCTACTTCCTTGGCAACAATGGCTTTTGGCAGTCTGAATTCAGGTATACCATAGACAAGTACACCGCCCGCTGTATGTAATGCCTCATAAACTGTAACTTTATAACCCTTCTTAGCCAGATCACCGGCACAGGTCAGACCGCTTGGGCCGCTTCCGACTACTGCAACCTTATGACCATTGTCTTTTGGACATTCTATTTCTTTATTGTTGTTGGCATTGTGATAGTCAGCCACAAAACGCTCTAATCTACCGATGCCAACAGGTTCAAACTTGATGCCTAAAGTACATTTGCCTTCGCACTGATTCTCCTGTGGACATACTCTTCCACATACTGCCGGTAAAGATGATGACTTATTGATTACCTGGTAGGCACCTTCATAGTCTTTTTCTTTTATTTTTGAGATAAATTCAGGAATAGAGATATTAACAGGACAACCACTGACACATGGCTTATTGACGCAGTTAAGGCATCTTAATGCTTCATTGACTGCGTTTTCCTCATCATAACCAAGCGCAACTTCATCAAAGTTTCTTGCTCTTACTTTTGCATCCTGTACAGGCATTTCATGTTTCTTAGGATTAATTGCCATAATTATCTGACCTCCTTATTTAGAAGATTGCATGTTTCTTCATAGGCATGTCTTTCAAAGTCAAAGTACATTCTGCCTCTTGACATAGCTTCATCAAAATCTACCTCATAGCCATTAAAGTCCGGTCCGTCAACACAAGCAAACTTTGTAACCTTCTTGCCGTCGACATTCAATGTCAGTCTACAGCCACCGCACATTCCTGTACCATCGATCATTATCGGATTCATGGATACGGTACATGGAACACCATATTCTTTACAGGTTGCCACAACGAATTTCATCATGATTAAAGGTCCGATGGTTATGACTTCATCAAACTTCTTTCCGCTTTCCAGTAATCTCTTCAAAGGAACAGTTACATTGGCTTTTTCACCATATGAACCATCATCAGTAGTTATATATAAATCTTTACTGTTATTTCTGAATTCATCTTCAAGAATCAGAATATCTTTATTTTTGAAACCGATAATCGAAGTAACTTCACAACCCTCTTTATATAGTGCTTCGGCAATCGGTAAAGCAATCGCACAGCCTACTCCTCCACCGACAATGCAAACACTCTTCTTTCCTTCAATATCTGTAGCCTTGCCTAAAGGTCCGACAAAGTCTTCAATATATTCATTTTCTTCTTTTGCGTCGAGCAGTTTAGTTGTTGCACCGACAATCTGGAAGATAATCTTTACACTTCCTTCTTCTTCATTTACTCCGGCTACTGTCAAAGGTATTCTTTCACCATCTTCATCAACCCTCAGAATAATAAACTGACCAGGTTTGGCCTTTCTTGCAACCAGTGGTGATTCAATATCCATCATTGTTACAGTTGGGTTAAGTCTTTTCTTTCTGATTATTCTATACATCTGAATACCTCCCTATACATATTCATTTTAACAAACTTATATCTTTAACAAATGTATTACAAATTTCATATCCATGTAATTTGTTAAAATATAAGCATAAACTGCAAGGAGAAAATATGCAGACAACAGATAAAGTATTTATGGTGAGACCCGTTGCCTTCGCTTACAACGAAGAAACGGCTGTAAACAATGACTTTCAAAGTAAAACTGAATCAGAAAACACCCAAACAAAAGCCCTTAAAGAATTTGATGAATATGTAAAACTCCTTAAGGAGAATGGCGTAAAAGTCGTTACTGTAAACGACACACCAAAGCCTCATACACCTGATTCAATCTTTCCAAACAACTGGTTTTCAACTCACAGCAATGGAGAACTTGTCATCTATTCAATGTGTGCAAAGAATCGAAGGAATGAACGCAAGAAAGAATTCATTGAGGCAATTCAGAATAACTTCAAAGTTAATGAAACAATTGACTTCTCTTCTAATGAATCTAAGAACGAATTCCTTGAAGGAACAGGATCAATGGTTCTTGACAGGGAAAATCATATTGTCTACGCATGTAAGTCAATAAGAACTTCAGTGAAACTGCTTGATCTGTTTGCTGAAACAATGGGTTATACTGTATGTCTTTTTGAGTCTTTCTCACGCAACAACAATCCGATCTACCACACAAATGTAGTGATGTCAGTGGGTACAGACTATGCAGTTATATGTCTGGAATCAATCAAAGACGAAGCACAAAGTAACAAGGTGGTTGAATCATTGAACTCTACCGGCAAAGCCATAGTCGATATAACATTAGACCAGCTTGAACACTTCTGCGGCAATATCCTTGAACTGAAAAATAAAGAAAATAAAAAACTGCTCGTAATGTCTAAGACTGCGTATAACGCTTTCACAAAAGAGCAGCTGGAAATACTTTCAAAAGATAAAAAGATCATTACCCCAGATATCACAACCATCGAAACCAACGGTGGTGGTTCAGCAAGATGCATGCTGGCAGAACTATTCTAAATACTATTCAGTAGTCACTAATTTATAATGATAACGTCCACCAAAACATACGAAGATAATTTCAGTTTCACTTTCTTTTTCAAGACTTAATACTTCTTCACCTAACATATCATACTGTTCCTTAAACTCATTGTACTTTGCGTGGATATGACTTAATGCATCATCTTTAAAGAAGAATTTCTTTTCACTATATGTTTTTTTGTGGGTGCCAATATTCTCAACTTCCTCACTGACAATATAACCTTTATTTTTAACAGGCTCTTTGGCATCTTCTTTTTTATATTCATCAAAGGTGAATTCAGGGTCCATGTCTGTACCACAAACCTCGTTAATATCTCCATCAGTGAAACTGCAGCCAACATAATCACCATATTCCTGAAGTATCTTTATAGCATATTCATCCTTGGTCTCAAGATATAACTTATTAGCGAACTTTATGAACAGTTCCTGAACCTCTGTATTTTTTGCAGAATCAAGACTTGAACGTTTGTAATGGAAAGGATCGTGAAGTCCAATCAGAAATCCTTCATTACAAAAATCTTCATGTTCTTTAGCATCTGAAGAACCCCATAGTGCAAAATGAATCTCATCATATAATTCTTTATAGTTCATATTTATACCTCCCAAAAGGAAATTATTATATCAGTTATTTCTGGATTGTAAACAGTTCTTTAACATAAAATGCACAGAGTTCATCAATACTTCTTCCTGATTGGTATTTTTCTTCCATCAGAATAATGATTCTTCTTGGTACAGCTATATCTCCACCCCTGTCATATTTCCTGTTTCTTATTGCCAGATTACTGATGGCTTCTTCAATTGTTGGATAAGATACCTCATCAGAAGCCATATAGTATTCTTTGATTTCTTTTTTTGAGAGTTCGTGTCTTCTGTTGTGCAGTTTTCTTAAAATAACTGCTATTCCAAAATAAACCACAACAACCATAATCACTGCAAGAACCGGTGGCATTACACCAACAATGTGGTAATGGTCATTCCAGTTTTCTTTACCAAACACTTCAATCACATAGATTGTGCCATAGATAAGTAAAGGTATCATCGTATACCAGAGCATATTCCGGTTCATATTGTGGTCATCATTAATGAAGATGAACGCAATGATTGCCATCACCGGAGTCAGAAAATGCACGTAGTAATTGCCCTTGTCTATATATGACAGATAAAATCCTTTGAAAGGAAGAACAAATACCGCCGCCAGCAGTAATGTAACCGTTACTGTACAGGTGGAAATGTAAAGAAGGTTTACAACCCATCTTGGAAGATGATAGTTATCGTTTCTCAGACCATCAATCTGAAACGGAATACATAAGAATGCACACAGTGCTGCAAAAATATTTGATTCATATGTAAAATACCTGAGATTTTCAAGTCCAAGGTAAACATAATTTCCGTCAACTGTAACACCTACGAGAAGCGCAATAGCCGCAGTGATAAAAACCAGTGAACAAAGCACCAGTGCTGCTATACATCTTTTTCTGTTTTGAATATGAATATCTTTCATAAATCAGAATTCAATAACCTTTGGTTGTTTTGTGAATGAAGCAATAACAGCTTTGCATTCAGAAAGTCTGAACACTTCTGTATTGCCGTCATCTTCGTTATACATGTTTCTTAGCATTGGATAGGCATCCAGCATATGCACTTTAGCTTCTCTTCTTTCATCAGCAGTTGCCTTGGCGGATAGTCTTAGCCAGTCGCCATCTTTAAAGGCACAGATTTCAATATAAGGATTGGCATGAATCTGTTTAGAGACATCCTTGATTTTACCGGTCTGGATATAAAGGCCATCTTCAAAAATGTCAACAGTTCCAAAAGGTCTTACTTTTGGCTTGCCGTTTTCTACTGTTGCCAGATAATATGTTTCAGCATTCTTTAAAAATTCATATACTTCTTTCATGCTTATTCCCCTTTCACAAAACAGAATCTGTCATTACGTTTTGTATGATCAATTACTTCAAGATACTCTTCCAAGACTCTACCGATGACGTTTACCTTTTCATCTTCTGGCAGATCTTTTTTAATTATCTGCATCTCGCCTGAATAGCGAAGATACTTTAGATTGTCGATTGTTACAGAACCTCTTTTACGTTCAATACAGCAAGTCGGTTCAATGGTTTGTCCAGCTGTAGCATACTCTCTGCTCTCTTTGATTCTGATAAGCCAGGAAGGTGAATCAATACGATTAGTGAATGTTCTACCATAAAGACATGGATATCCATTCAGTTCTGCCGGAACCTGGATAATTCCTTCTTTTTCAGTTTTATAAATCAGATCCGCTTCATAATCAGAGAGTCCTGCATCGCCAACTATAATCAGATCAGATTCTTTTCTTAAATCAAGATACTGGATATATGGTTTCTTATTACGATGTTCTTCAAGGGTTGGAAGTCCTTCAAACAAAGGACCACGAAAATCTTTATCACCGCAAATGAACGTACCTACCTTTATACCCCTGTTTTTAAACAGTTCATTTCTTTCTTCATAGTATTCTCTATCAAGTCCAGTTTCTTTTCTTGGATAGAAGTTATGAATTGCAATTACATCACCCTGCAGTTTATCCAACAAATCAATATTACATGTTGAAGCATTCACTGCTGTACCACAATATCTGCTATAAGCTACTATCTCATCTTCTTTGAATCCGAAGTCATAACGGATATAGTCAATTCTGTATTTCTTTGCCAGTTCTTCAATTGACTTGAAGCCAAGAATTTCAAGTCCTCTTGGAGAAAGATCAACAATAATCTTTTTACCTGCAGCTTCAAGTTTCTTTAATAAAGCATCAACCTTTTCTTTGTAATCGTCATTGAACTCTTCAGCAATATGCAGTGAAGTAAAATAAAAGTCACATCGCTCATCAAGCGCCATGTTTTCAGCATACTGTGAAATATAAATTGATCTTCCTATCATTAAAACTATTATACTTGAAAAAAGGGTTTGGATTTCCAAACCCTTTGAATATTACAGATAAGCAGAGCCGCCAGTTACAATCCAGCAGGCGATTATCGCAATCAGCATTGCACCAGTGTAGACATTGTTTGTACGTCTGTATACATAAGTGCCGATAAACGCAAATACAATAACCTGAGGAAGGAACAGGATAAGTAATGACATGAATGGCCCACCGAATGTAGAACCAAACAGTAAGTCAGCACCTGGACCAATTTCCGCAAAGAACGGAATGTATTCAATAAATGTTACAAGCAGTACACCGCCTACCATTACAAAGGCATTTACTGCAAACTGTTTAAAGAATGAAGCACAGCCCTTTTCGTAAGCTGCTTTGGTTCTTAAACCAGCCATAATCTTGGAGTTGTTTAGGATATAGAACAGCATGAAGATGACAATATATACGGCAAACTGTCCGATTCTGATTGAATTGAATGATTTGAACATTGGCCAGATATAACGCAGGTCAAGGTTGAAGCACTTTTCTGCAATCAGTACCATTACATACATAGAGAAAACCATTGTGAATGCCATAACCAGTGACTTGCCAACTAGTCTGAAGTCAATGCGATTTGGTTTTTCTTCTGTACTTAAACCCATCTCAAAGAGATTTGTAGGGTTCTTCTTTGACTTGACTGCAATTACTGTCAGAATAACCATAATCAGAATCAGGAGGCTGTACCATGAAACAAATCCATTACCGACAGTCATTCTGAAGATGCCTTCAGGAAGTGGCAGCAGACCATGGCCTAACTGGGTCATAAATGGGAATGATGCGCCGGCTAAACCAATAGAGATAAGTGCGCCTTTCCACCATTTGCCCTTTGACTTGATTTTCTCTTCTGGTGGCATCTTTGTTACGATACCGCTGAAAAACTTGGTCTTTAGCAACATTTCCATTAGTGGAAGCATCATACCGATAGCTGCAAACATCGCAACCAAAGTAAGAAGTTCTTTTGTATTGGCAACCTGATTATCATAGGCAAAATCTGAAGTATGACCTGAAGCAGCATCAAACCATTCAAGTGCTGTTGAAAGACCTTTTTCATTATGAGTAGTAAGACGATGGTTGGTATAAAGAAGTTCCATACGTCTTGCAGTGCCATCTTTGAAGTTACCGAATGTTGTATTCCAGGCAGCATTATCTGTTCCCAGGAATTCTTTTCTCAAAGCTGAATTGAGCAGTTCATCAGATACGATATTCTGGTAATCTCTGAAATATGAGAATTCATCATATTTAGCCTGAAGCAGTAAAACGTTATTGAAGTGAATCTTATCAGAGTCATAGGCATCAGAAGTAAAGAGTTCGCCACACTGAAGCACTGTTGCGACAGGTTCAATAGCAGTACCTGAATAGGCTGCAGCAACGCTCCATGAACTCCAGGTGCCCATTGAATGACCTGATACAACCATCCTTGTGTTGTCTACATATGGAAGAGTTGAAAGATATGCGTAGGCTTCAATACCACCACAGCTTGAATCTTTGATGGAGTTTCCATCACTGTCTTTTGAATATTCGTCATTGAAGAATGAAAGATTTGAGAAGTTCATCATGATTCTGTAACGTTCTGCTCCAGAATCGGATATTTCTACATATGTGCCATCTTCTTTTGAATCTTCGCCATAGTTGACAGTAACTTTGTGGTTTACATAACCTCTTGAGAGTAATCCGGTATCAGTAGAACCATGACCATATTCATCAATTGCCAGAACGACATAACCTCTTCTTGCCAGTTCAATTGAATAGGCAGCACATGTTTCATGGTCATTCTGATATCCGTGCAGCAATAATGCTGCTGGTGCTTTGTCTGTTTCAGTAGCAGTAACAGGCTTATATAACTTGTAAGTTATATTCCCTTCATCTGTTTTAAAGTTACCCATTGTAACTTCAACGTTGCCGCCATCCTTCTGAATGCTGTTGGCTTTTGCAAGACAGCCAATGCATACCAGCAAGAGGGCAACAAAAATAATCAGATACTTTTTGATTTTCATATTTTGTAATTTCCTTCTTTATATATATTTTACAATATAAAAAAGCAGCTATGCTCCCGATTTGGGGAAAGGAACATAACTGCGTATCTATAAACTCCAGGTACAGCTGTTAATGAGAAAAACGTCGTTTCAGGGGTACTGTACTCTAGAGGTTACAGCATGTTCTAACAAAGTATTTGCGGTCTATACGCAAGACCTTCAGCAACATTTGTTTAATCCGTACTTTCAAGGATTCATCTTTACTATAAAAAAAGAGATGTTCCAGTAAACAACCCTTTTCGTTCCAAAAGCGTTCCAATATGAAAAAGAAATGCCTAACGCATTTCTTCAAGGTCGTATTTTGTCATTTCTGCCCATGAATACTCATTCAGATATGAACCATGGAACAGTTTTTCACAGCCCGGTTTCTGATTCATGTAGTCAAACAGATCACACTGTACCTTCTCTGGCACAATTCTTCTTTTGCCGTTTTTTGTCTCGACAATGTTTTCGATTCCATATTCTCTAAGTGTGTTCTTAAGTCTAAGTGCTACTTTTCGATAATTGGATTGAGTCTGTTTATCGTATGGCCTATCTTCCCATAAAAAGCTTACTGCCTCAGATCCTGTAACAAAACTTCCTCTATGGTCAACAAGTACTGCCAACAGTTCTTTGGCTTTTTCACTTGAGAAAGCAACAGCTTCATCATTGATCTGTACATTGAAATAACCGAATGTTGTTATCTTTACCAGTTTGAACATGTTGGAATATCTGACATCAGTCATATCACGGCAACAGAACAGGAAAGAATCGTCATTAAGTTTTACGGCTACACCAAGATATGAGAAGAACATTCCTCTTCTGGTCTTGATTCGAAAATCGATCTGCAGAGGTCTTTTCGCTTTCTCGAGTTCTCCTGGAGTAATGATTCTGTTGAAGTATTTCAGCGCTACTGCTCTGTCTTCTTCAATAATGTAGTTATTGACCCAGAAATGTTTGGCTGAATCAATTGTCATATCGATATCGTAGTAGATACCGATGGCAGATGTATCCTTGCCATGGATACATTTTACAAGTTTGGTTGAAGTATTTATTTCAAATATGACATTATATGCACTCTTTAATGCTTCAAGATAGTTAATCTCATGTCCCATAACTTCATCTTAGTTCTTTTTGACATTTTTACAAGCAAGTTGCCTTCTTGGAGTATACTTATTTCTATGAGGAAGACGGGTTATTATCCATATCTGATACTAATTGCCTGCTGCGGACTGATGGCTGCAACATATGGGTTTTTCAATACCCAGGGGCTTTATCTTGATGCGATTTCCGCTGAACTGAACGTCGGAAGAGGTACTGTATCTTTTTCCAGCACACTTACACTGATTGTATCGGCTGTTGCTGCTCCTACGGTTGCTATAAAACTCAGAAGTAAATACAGTATCAGACCAGTACTTATTGTTTCAGGAATTCTGACAATTCTGATGCATCTTGCTGTTACGATGTTCCCGTCTGTTGTTACCCTTTATCTTTACGGCATGATATTCGGTCTGACAATGGCTGTATACGGCAACACTTTTGTCGTTGAAATGCTCAACAGCTGGTTTGAAAAATCAGGTACAGCAACCGGTATTGCCATGTCGGTATCTGGTGTGTTTGGAATGTTCTACGCACCTTTTGCAACTTCTCTTATTGAAAAATACGGTTGGAGAAATGCCTATTACTCATATGCTGTTATTCTGCTTCTGATAATGTCGTATGCCGTTATTGTCATCAGAAACAAAGATTATACAGTACCTGCTGAAGCCGAAAAGAAAGAGAAGGTCTTCAATAAAGCCCTACTGCTTCTGGCACTGTATTTCATCGCCGGAGCTTCATTTACATCTTTTGGAAACTATATAGCCAGCTATGGGGTCAGCATTGGATTCACCCTGTCTCAGGGAGCAATTCTGTCCAGTACGATTTCCATCGGCAATCTTGTACTCAAACTGATATTCGGATACCTGACTGACAGAATCGGCGGATACAGAACGGCTCTAATAAACTTTCTTGCTATTGTAGCCGGAATCGTTGTCCTTCTTGCTGGAGGAAACAATTATATTATTGCAATTGTTGCCTGTTTCCTTATCGGATCATGTTATGCAACATCAAATGTCATTTCAAGAGGTTTATGCAGAGACCTCTTTGGTAAAGAACAGCTTGGTATCTATTATGCAACACTCAATGTCTTCTCGGCAGTTCAGGCATTCTCCTATACCTTTGTCGGTTCAGTCTATGACAGATGCGGTTCATATATTCCGGCTGTATATATCCTGCTTTTACTGCTGGTAATCGGATTTATCCTGGTTACAGTTGACTTCAGACAAAAAAAGAAACACCAGTAAACATTAAAAGCCTTCCCATTATATGCGGAAGGCTTTTTTATATTGATATTTGGGGTTTTCAGACAAAATCAGTTTCAATTACAAGCTCAATTTCATAGCGAGGATATAGCTGATTCATATATTCTGTAAACTGTTTTCTAAGTCCATCCCAATCCTTCAGGTCATAATCAACTGTCAGATCAACATATAACCTGGATTCTTTTTCGTTTACATATAAGGCATGATAAGACATTACATGTTCATGCGATTTGATGAAGTCTGCTATCTGAGTTCTCATTCTGATGCTGTCATCAGAAGTATAATCCACCGCATAGATACCAAAAACCATAACAATATTATATTTATGCATGATGTCCAACTGAAGTTCATGAAGATAATAATAAGTCTCTTCAATAGTAAGTTTATGGTCAATTTCAACATTGCATGTTCCGGAGTATCTGTCAGGTCCATAATTGTGCAGTTTCATATCAGCCGCATTGATTACAACCTTGCAGTCTCTGATATCTTTGTAAACTTTGAAAGCCAGTTCCCTGTTTCCCGATTCACCAAGAAGATCAGATACGGTCTCTCCAAGATTTTCTAATCCGGCTTTAATTATCAGAATCGAAATAATTATTCCGGCATAACCATCAAGATTCAGACCAAATAAGATATATACCAGCGAAGAAACTATTGTGATCAGTGAAGCAAATGAATCGTTTTTGCACTCGCTTCCTACGCCGACTAATGAACTTGAATCTACTCTTTTACCTGTCTTTATTGTATAAGTACCTAAGATAAACTTAATGACAGCAGTCATTGCGACAATTGCCAGTGATAAAAAAGATACTTCGATTTCATCTTCATGAACGATATGATTCAGTGAATCCTTTAAAAATGAAAGTCCTGTAATAACAATCAAAGAAGAAATAACCAGTGATGTCAAATACTCAATTCTTCCGTACCCGAAAGGATGTTTTTTGGTAGGATGTTTACCGGCAAGTTTTGCTCCGATCAGAGCCATCACACTGGTCAGAGCGTCGGTGGCATTATTCGCTCCTTCCGACAATATAGCAATGGAATTGGTGATACTGCCAATTATTATTTTGCCTAAAGAAATCAGGATATTTATAATTATGCCCAGCACAGAGGTTACTACGATTGCACCTTGTCTTGAATCCCTGTCTACTTTAAATAATCTGTATAAAAAATTCATATTCTTCCCCATTAAAATGGAGACAGTGATCTGTCTCCATTTTTATATGCTTATTTATTGAATACTCTGTTCAGGAAGCCCTGTAAAGCTTTTCCATGTCTTGCTTCATCACGAGCCATTTCATGAACTGTATCATGGATTGCATCAAGACCGTATTTCTTAGCCATTTTAGCAAGTTCTGTTTTACCTGCTGTAGCACCGAATTCACAGTCAACTCTCCATGCCAGATTCTTCTTTGTGCAGTCTGTCATGTTTGCTTCTAAGTCGCCACCTAACATTTCAGCGAATTTAGCAGCATGTTCTGCTTCTTCAAATGCAGCTTTTTCCCAGTATAAACCAATTTCAGGATAGCCTTCTCTGTGAGCAACTCTTGCCATGCACAGATACATACCTACTTCTGAACATTCGCCATTGAAGTTAGCCATCAGCTGTTCATATATCCATTTCTTGTCTGCTTCTGGAATATCAGGATTGTTTTTAACAGTTGCACCATATACGCCGAATGTGTGCTCTGCTGCTAAAGTAATATCACCTTTAACTTCTTCAAACATTTCTGATTTTGCGTGGCATGTTGGGCATTCTGCTGGAGCAGCATCACCTTCATAAACATAACCACAAACTTTACATACGAATTTTGCCATTTAATTTTCTCCTTTTATTATTCGTTATATTGCATCTTTATTATTACATAAAGATTGTTGCCTTAATTCATTTCCTTGAAAACACTGCCTGGCTGGTGACATGTAGGACATTCTTCAGGAGGATTATCTCCAGAATGAACATATCCGCAGATTGAACAGATCCAGCGTTTTTCCTTCTTGTCTTCTATTACTGTCTGCTTTGAAAGATATTCAGCAATATCATCAGCGATTTTCTGACCATCTTCTTCTTTGAATTCACCCATATCAGTAAGTGTCATGCCTGTAAGTTTGGCAAAGTCACCTAACAGATGTGATTCTTCAAAAGTCAAAGTAGACATTCTCAGTTCACCTTTAGTGAAATAAGAATTGAATGTATAAGGATTAGCCAGATTCTTAAGCGATTCAGCTACACCTGGGAATTCCTTATCAGAGAAGATTCCTTCGCCAACAACAATGACATGCTTGTTTTTAAGTTTGCCCTGCATCTTGTTTAAGAACAGCTTTGTAAGCTGAGCTGTGTAAGGTCCTCTGAATCCAAATACCAGTACAATGGCGTCATAGGATGTTTCATCCTCTGCCATGTAAGGTGTGTCCACGTCAATCATAGTACATGCCAGTTTGTCAGCAATGATTTTAGCTAGTCTTCTGGCTGTGCCGTGGTGAGTGTCATAAGTAACAATTGTTCTCATACTATACTCCTTTTTTCCTGCATTTAGCACATACGTAATGAAGTTTCAGATCAATAGTCTTAATATCTTCATTTACTTCCTCATTGATAATTTCTTTGATATTGCCGATTTCAAAGTCGACAATTTCTCCGCATACATCGCATACAAGATGTCCATGTTCCCTGACTGTTTTATCAAATACATCCGGCTGGCCATCCATACTGACTTTTGTAAGTAACCCGTCTTCGGTAAGTCTGTTCAGTATGCGATACATCGAAGCAAGCGAAACATCGATATTTTTCCTTTTTGCCAACAGAAAAGCCTCTTCCGCTGTCATGTGGCCTTTACTGTTTTGCATCATTTCAAGTATCTGTCTGTTAAGTTTGGTCATAATAATTAAGAATGATTCTTATTATTAATATAGCACATTGTTTCGATATTTCAATTGATATGCATAAAAAGCTGTATTGTCAAAATCATGCCATATAAAAACCTGATATCCCTATCAGGAAAAAACTTAAACTATTTTTATGATATAACTCTTCCAATAATTACTGATCAGCTTTTGATTTGGCAGAACCGTCTGGATCTTCTGAACCACCGATCCATACAGCTGTATCCGCTGGTTTGTTTTTGACATTGGTGTCATCAGCAGGTTTCAAATAGCCTCCTGATACATTCTCCAGTTCTTCTTTTTTTAGTTCTTTTTTATCTGACATGTTTTTCCTCGTTATTGTTTTCTATTGATGGAACTGTAAACTCAAATACTGCTCCACCTGTTTCATTATTTCTCGCAGTAAGTGTACCACTATGTTCTGTGGCTATTCTTCTGGCAATTGACAGTCCAAGTCCAGTGCCCTTACCGATTTCCTTGGTTGTATAGAATGGGTCAAAGATTGTTTCGAGTTCACTATCAGCGATACCTGGACCATTATCACAAACACTCATTATCACGTTATCTGCATCATCCCTTACGGCAATCTTAATAGTGCCTTCTTTTTCACCTATTGCCTGAACGGCATTATTGATGAGATTGATCAGCAGATATTCAAGCTGTGACTCATCGCCATTTATCTTCTTTTCAGAAGAATATTCAGTTTCAATATGAATATTATGCTTAAGTGATGAACTTACGATATTCTTAACTTCTTCAACAACATCGGCCAATCCAAGAGGATGCATATCGTATCCTTCTTTTCTTCTTGAAATACGGGATAGACGTCTTATCAGATTCTTTGCCTTCTCCGAAGAGGAATATATGGCAACAAGATTGTCATAGACTGATGAATCTTCTGGCGTATTCTCTAATGCCAGAAGACTCTCCGACATGATTGGAGAAAGAAGATTGTTGAACTCGTGAGAAATGCCAGCTGTAAGTGTACCGATAGTTTCAAGACGCTTATGGTGTTCTACCTCTTCCTGTAGTCTGTTCTTTTCCTCAAGAAGAGTATTCTGTTTTTCCAGATTCTTTATTTCTTTTTCCTGTTCTTTCTGCCTTCTGTTTGAATTCATCAGAGAATAAATCAGAATTGTAACTGATGAAGTCAGTAAGAATGCTGAAAAAATAATCTCAACAGTTACCTTGTTTACACCAGGATCAATTGTATTGAAAGATGCCACGCCAATAGAGAATATACTGTTTTCAGTCATCGACAATGGCAGTATGGTCATCTTACAGGTGTAGTAATCACCTGTTTCTTCTTCAGTGAAGTTATAGCCAATACTACGCACATTGCCTTCGTCTTCTGCTCTCAGTATTTCAGTAAAGCCGTCGTCTCTTTGAATTATTTCTTCTTCGGACATGATACGATACTGTGACTGTTCATCATCATTCTGAAGTGTCAGAGAATTCTCTCTTGAATAGATTACAATCCAGTAATCAGAGAACAGTGTACTTGTAACTGTTTTCTTATAGAACTCATCAAAATCCAGAACCAGCATATAGGATGTATCATCCCTTGTGCGGTTCGTCAGAATATAAACTTCTTCATTTTCCTTATCTTCAACCGCCCAGATTCTCTTATCTTCATAGGCCAAAGAAAAGTCAAAGAAAGAGATATCTCTGTTATTTACGGATACTGCTTTATTATCTTGAAATACAACAAGGTCAACAATATAGTTGGAGTCAAAGATATCCTCTTTATTTACATCTGAAATAAGCGATGTAGCATCACCTGTTTCAAAGTAGATACTGCAGTCTTTATATAACTCTTCAGATTCAATCGCTTCATCAAGCTCCTGATAACAACGGTCAAGCACCAGATTCAAATTGTGGTCAACCGCATGGCACAAGTCAAGAAGATGATCATAGTGCTCATTTACCTTTTCTTTCTTGCTGGCCTCAACAGTAAAAACCATGCCGGTTACACCAATCAAAAAAAGCATGAATGCCAAATAATGGACAACATTGAATCTGAACTGTTTCTTCATACAGTAAACCTGTAACCGATTCCTCTTACTGTTTTGATATATTTAGGATCAGATGGATTATCTTCAATCTTTGCACGCAGTCTGTTTATATAGACAATAATTGTCTGTTCATCGACAACCGCGTTATCCCAGATCATGTCATAGAGAGCATCCTTGGTAAAGATCTGATTTTCTGAATCCATAAAAAGTTTAATCATCGCATTTTCTTTGGAAGTCAGGAATATTTCCTTGTCATTCTTGAAGAAACGTAATGTACTGGTATCGAAAGTAAACGGACCTTTTCTGATTACTCTGTCTTCAATGTGTTTCTTGTCTCTTCTGATTAGAGCCTTGATCTTGGCACCAAGAGTAACCGGATTGAATGGCTTGGTTATATAGTCATCAGCTCCGATATCGAGTCCATACAGTGTATCAAAATCTTCTTTACGGCCAGAGACAATAATGATAGGTGTGTCTATCTTTTTTTCTCTTATTCTTTTGATGGTTTCAAAACCATCAATACCGGCCATATTGATGTCCATGATTATCAGACTGTAAACATTGTTTTCAAGCTTTTCTAAAGCAATAAGACCGCTTTCAGCAGTATCAGAAAGAATATTGTTGGATTCAACAACTTTGCATAATGAAGAAAGAACACTTTCATCGTCATCAACAATCAGAACGATATCCTTATTTGTTTCCATATTTAAATCTCCAGTAACAATTTAAGTATACTATCGAACTCTGAAAAACATCAGAATTCTACTCTTTTGAAAAGATTCTTCATGGATATGTTTGCTGAACCGGACATCAGAGTATCCTTGTTGAGAACACCAGGCAACAGTTCAGCAAAGGCATAGCCGACCATCTTGCCATCAGTTGTTTTTATACTGCAGAGTTCTTCAAAATAGGCAAAGTTCATATGGCCTTCCTGAAGTGGTTCAATCAGATAATCCTTATCTTTATATTTGGAATGGAATCTCCATCCTGCTGACCATTTAAGACCTTTGTGTTCAGTCACAGTCAGTCTTTCAATGCTGTAGTCAAAAAGTCTAATGTATTTACCATCTTTATCAATGTATGTTCCATCATACTCAGGTGATTCATTGTGTGGGAAGGTAAAGAGCATCATCTCTTCATCATCGAAGAATCTTAAAGAGAACCACTCCCAGTGACAGCGCATGTCAGCCATGTTGTAGGTACCACCCTGTTTGTCAAACCAGGTCTTGCCTGTCAGTTTTATCTTCTTGCCCTTTAAGACAAGCGTTCCTTCAGTTGGCATACTGGTCCATGAATAATAAAGTGTTGTCGCATTTTCATCAGGTATGCCCATCTGAAGTAAACCATTATCACAATGCCATACAGCACCCTTGCCGTAATCACACATCACATCAAGTGAAAAGTCTTTATGGCTGAGTTTAATCTCAATGCCTTTTTCTTTTTTAACTGCTGAAGCAACACCTTTGACACTGGCTTCATTTTCTGAAATAGATACCTTGTCAGAAAAGATAAAGGTATCCTGAAAATAGTAGTGTCTTTTATCCTTGTAATCAGTTAAGGCTACCATTGTAACTTTAGGTACAATCGGACCAAATGCCAGATGTAACAGTGTATACTGCCATGAGTACATGTTACCTTCTTCATCAAACATTATGCCTGTGGCATACCACCATTCACGGTTATTCTTATGGATGCCCCATTCAGATTCAAAACTGCCATGGTTTCTTGGATTATAGACTGCTTTTTTCATGCGATGTCCCCTTTTTGGAATATGTATTATAAGCAGATGAATATTCACCTTTACTTTACCATATTTAAAGCATAAACAAAGTCTATTTACGCTGTGTCAAGTATAATGAATCTATACACTGGAGAATATTATGGAAAGAAAAAACATTGAATGTGAAAGCTGTTCAAATGAAGCAACAGGAAGAATAAACACTTTAAGATTTATTGACAGACTGGATATGTACTTTAAAGCCAATGACCTTGATGGAGCAAGAGAACATCTGAACTTCTGGGACAATGAAGCAAGAACACTTGGCGACAGATGTGGTCTGCTTACCGTGCTGAATGAAAAGATCGGCTTTTCAAGAAGGATAAATGACAGAGCAATGGCTGAAAGAGCTTTGAAGGAAGCTATGGAAATTCTTGAAGAAAGAGAACAGTTCAACAATGTTTCAGGCGCAACTATCTGTGTCAATATTGCCACTACTTTAAAAGCTTTTGACAGAGTTATAGAAGCACTTCCAATCTATGACAAAGCTGAATCTGTATTCATTGAAAAACACATGGAAGACAGCTTTGAATATGCATCACTTCTCAATAACAGAGCAAGTGCCTATGAAGAACTTAAACGCTATGACGAAGCTGAAGAAAGCCTTCTTAAAGCCTTTGATATTCTGGTTAATGAAGGAAGACATGACGGCGAAGTGGCGCTTACTTTAATCTCACTTGCCCATATTGTCTATGACAGAGATGAAGATGTTGAAAGAGTTGAAAAAACTCTCGATATAGCAGTTGAATATCTGGAATCTGAAAGACAGGCACACGATGCCAATTATGCTTATGTGCTAGAAAAAATTGTTCCTTCTCTTCGTTACTTCAAACGTGAAGAACTCGCTGACAAATACGAAAAACTGTCCAAAGAAATATACAGTAAATAATGAAAGGTCTAGAACTCTCCAAAGAATACTATCTTGAATACGGAAAGCCCATGCTGGAAAATGAGTTTTCAGATTACCTTGATAGAATTGCCGTAGGCCTTGTGGGACATGGAAGTGAATGTTTCGGCTTTGACGATGACATTTCTCTTGACCATGACTTTGAGCCTGGTTTTTGTCTCTGGATTGATGATGAAGCGGAAAAAGAATTCGGTTTTAAATTATTCAGAGCCTATAGAAGACTTCCTGAAGAATACAAAGGTGTAAAGATGCAGAAGAAGTCAGCACTAGGTTCAAGGTTCAAAGGCGTTCATACCATCAAAGAATTCTATTCTTTCTATACCGGTACCGGTGATGTTCCTCTAACACTTGACCACTGGCTTTCAATACCTGACTTCTATCTTGCTGAAGCAACCAACGGCATCGTATTTGCTGATCCTCAGGGTGAATTCACAAGAATCAGGGAAGGTCTAATGAACAGGCCTGAAGATATCCGCCTTAAAAAACTGGCTGAATGTCTGTTTTCTATGGCACAGTATGGCCAATATAATTACAGCCGCTGTCTTGAACATAAAGAATATACTGCTGCTGCCACAATACTTTCTGACTATGTAAAGTATGCAGCTGAAGCCGTATATCATCTTAATAAAGCCTATGCACCATACTACAAATGGCTGTTCAAAGGCTTAGAGAAACTTCCGATACTGGGATATACAAAAGATATGTTCTATGAGCTTATGAAAGAGCCATACAATAAAGAAAAGAATATTCCGCTTATTGAGAACATCGCAAAACTGATAATCGAAGAAATAAAAAATCAGGGCCTGTCAAACCGCCCTGATGATTATCTTGAACCGTTTGCCTATGATGTACTTGCCAAAATAAGCGATAACGAATTAAGAAATTCTTCACCAATAAGATAGGTCTATTGACCTATCTTTTTTCTATTAAGTCTCTCGTCTTCCAGCCGTCATAGAAGTACCAGGTATATTCCTTGTTTTCACAGTAATAGGTATCAAAGTAGGCATTTCCACCATTGGCAAGTGAGAAATAGCCGATGCCAAGTTCCTTGATCTCACATTTTACTGTTGTACCGAAACCGAATCCTGATGCTACTTCAACTGTATCACCGACGTTAAAGATATACTGAACTTTACTTCTGTCTAACCACAGTTTCTGGCTGTACCACTCGGTACCGCCATTGATCATTTCAAGTTCTTCATCAGTTAAAGGCATTTTCTTTTCCGCCTTTAAAAGACTCTCAAGTTCCTGTTCATTAACTTCATAATCAAGTTCGTTTAGCTTTTCTGTGGCTTCTTTCAGTGAGCCACTTTTTTCTATTACTTCATATACTTCTTTTGTTATTTCTGTAATTTTTCTCATTGTTAAATCCTCTTTCTATATTATATGCGTTCTGATTTTCTATATCTTTAACATGTGAGATAATAGTCACATGAAAATATATGAAGATGAAAATAACAAAACCTATAAGAAGCAGTCAAAAGTAGCCTTTATGATTTTCCTTTCTGAAGTGCCAAACTTCTTTGTCATCCTGGCAAACGCCATAACATCAAGATCACTATTGGTATGGGCTGACCTGGTTGATTCTGTAAAGAACGGCATTCACGATGCGACTGTCTGGCTTGTAACCAGAAAAATCTATAAAGACAACGGCGACAGCTACAACTACGGGGCTGGCAGACTTGAAGTATTTACTTCATTTATTTGTGATGTGCTGGTATTTATCGGCTTTACCATTCTCTTTGTCGTATCGATATTCGGACTGATATCACCTGTAAAACCTGAAGAAAGCATTATCTGGTATGCCGTTCTTAAATGTATAAATCTGACGTTTGATCTGTGGTTTCTTATCACTCAGATAAATATATACAAAAAGACTCAATCTCCTGTTGCCAAGACCGAAATTGCCCATGGCAAATTCTGCAGCTTTATGGATGTCTTCTATCTGATATCGGCATTGATCTGCTACTTCTTTAAAGATGCTGTCTGGACACCATATCTTTCACCATCACTTACTATCATCGTTACTCTTTACTTCGCCTATGGCTGTCAGAAAAGAATCAGAGCCAACTTCTTTGAGCTGGTTGACAAATCCGTAACAATTAAAGATCAGGATGAACTCTATGACATAGTTCTTAAAAACTGCAGTGATATCAAGCGTATCAACTCAGTAAACTGTCATGTACTGAAAGAAAAACTGCATATCGACCTCGATGTGACATTCAAGAAAGATTACACCGTTGAAAATGCAAAAGAACTGTTAAAGAAGATTGACAGTCAGATTGAAGAGAAATATCCTGGAGCCATCACAAACTTCATAATTTCTGATGAAAACTAAAAAGCACTTACGTGCTTTTTTGTTATTCCGGAAGTTTTGCCTGTCTGAAGGCTTTCAGGAAATGTTCAATATAGTCGGCCATTGTTTCTACCATTTCAGTGCCCCACTTTTTATCGGCACGTGATGGTTCATCAGGCATACCATACATCATATAGCCGTTGTCAGTAATAGATTTCAGTGGACGCGGAATTGTAATGCTGCCACCTTCAAAGTTGACCATATTCCAGGTTCCTGTAGGAAGTACATCGCCTAAGTCATTGACCATGTTTTCTCCTTCATTGAGATATTCCTTTTTGATTAATGATTCATCATAGGCCATAACACCGGCAGTCTCTTCTCCACCACCATGGCCGCCTTTCCACATCGGATTGATCTGACCGGCAATCAGCCACCAGTCAACTCTGGCCAATAAACCGCCCTTCTTATAGACATGAAGTCCTGTTCTTTCAATTGATTTGGAGTTTCCACCATGTCCATTGACGATGATGAATCTTCTGAAACCATAGTCAAACAGGTCATCGCAGATGTGATTGAGTATCTCTGTCAGAAGGTCTGGTCCAACTGAAATGGTTCCTGCATATCCTTTAAGGTCTTCAGTAGAACCATAAGGAAGGATTGGGGCAATAATACATTCGTCAGCATATCTCTCATTGAAAATCTGCATGATCTTGGTCGGAATAAAGGTATCCGTACCAAGTGGCATATGTTTCCCGTGGTTTTCGGTAGAACCGGTAACGATAATTACTGTGTCATTTTTCTTAAGATAATCTTCAACTTCAAGATAACTCATTTCATCTAAATACATAATTGCCTCCTAAATCTTATATTCGTACTGTTTTTCATAATCAAGGAAAATTGCCAGTTTCATTGTGCTCTTATCGAGATTATAGACACTTGACCACTGAGTGAAACCGACATACTGTTTCTTGAATGGATTTTGTGATACCTTCTCTAAAAGATCCATTACTTCTTTTTCAGTCATCTTAGGTTTTTCTTTCAGTCCTTCAGATACAACTTCATCTCTGTCCATTCCATAACCATAATGGTCGTCACGAGACAGATAATAGTTTGTTCCGTGAACTGTTTCAATGATGTTCATCTTATTGTTTACCCATTCAATGATGACCGACTTTCCGCTTTTATCGGCTATCATAATGTGATAGTCATTATCAGGAAGCGGACTTCTCAAATTGTATGACTTTGCCATTTCAATTGCTTCATCGGTACTGGCGCAATAGTCCAGCATTCTTCGCATCAGAATCGGATGAAGGATACTTGCCTTACCTGGTTCATTCTGATTTACCGCAAAGTTCTTGTTGGCCTTCCAGGTCTTGTGGTCAGCAGTATTGATGCATAAAGCATTGTTTTTTACCTTGATATCAAGGCGCTCTGGAACCTTGCCTTTTTCATCATAGATGATGGCGATTTCCTTTTCTTTTTCATCAAGTGAGTCAGGTTCTCTGTAATCAACTTCATTCCATTCGTTTTCACAAGGAAGATGCATAATCGATACAGCAAGACCAGCTTCATTGAAGCCATCCATTATCACAAACGGTGCCATGGCAAGTCTTGTCATATCCGTCTTTCCATCACTTGGTACACCTTCAAAATATGTACCCTTGGCATTGTCAAGCCAGAAACCATCTATTACACCAAGAGTCTTATATTTAGCCTTGGGATTGTCTGTTCTTACCAGAAGAATAAGTGAAGTAATATCTTCAGGGTTTTCACTTCTTTTATTGAAGCGGTAATGATTAAAGTCATAGTTTCTGCCAAACAGTGAATCACCTTCCTTATTTTTTGTATAGAAAGTTGAACAGCCGGGTTTGGCATCAGCAATCATCATGGCATACTTTTCCAGTTTGTAATAATCAGCCTTATAGTCCATGTAGTACAGCAAGCCTCTTTCATCGACTTTCTGTATTTTGTCAATGGCTTTTCCTATACCCCATGGGAGCAGTCTTTTTCTTGGATTGGTCATATCAAAGTCCCTCAATTATATCTTTGTTAAGTGCTTTGACAACTTCGGTAATCAAAGCAGCTGTCTTTTCAAAATCTTCATAGGTAGTGATGCAGTTCATCGCATGGATATATCTTACCGGTACACCAGCCGTTACAGCAGGAATACCATCAAGTGCTGTCTGAATCACAGCAGCATCATTGCCTCCGCCTTCTCTTACTGATTCCTGTACATCCATCTTCTTTTTTTCTGCCAGGTCAAGCACAAAGCGCTGAAGTCTTGGTGAACAGATAACTGATACGTCCATATGTCTGAACATCGGACCTTTTCTTAAAGCAGTCTGTATTGCATAGGGTTCAGTAAATGTGTCATCAGCAGGACAGCCTTCATAGCAGATGGCTACATCAGGTTTAATATGGTTGACAGAGACTTTAGCACCTCTTTCCCCTACTTCTTCCTGACTTGAAAGAACTCCTACAACATCGACATCAAGTTCAATGTCATTGAGTCTTCTCATTGTTTCTATTAAGGCAGCACAACCGATACGGCAGTCAAATGACTTGCCGAAGATCAGTCCGTGTTCTTCATCAAATTCATAGGTAGCAGCTGAAACAATCGGTTCACCCATTCTGATCTTGTATACTTCCTTGGCCTCTTTGTCACTTGTTGCACCGATATCGATAGAAAGTTCAGAGATAGCCGGTTCACCTTTATTGTCGGCTGCACTTCTGAAGTGGGCAGGTTTATTGACAAATACGCCACTTATCCATTTTCCTTCAGCATTTCTTACTTTGACTTTGGAAGCTGGAAGCGTTGAATTGGTCCACCTTCCAAGATTGTTTACTCTTATTGTGCCGTTAGGTCTGATTGAATGTACCATGAAACCAACTTCATCGGAATGGGCATCAAGCATTACAACCGGTTTATTACCGGTATTTTTCTTTCTATACAGATAGAGATTGCGCATCTTGTCTTCTTCAACATCCGCAAACTCCAAGACATATTTTCTTGCAGCTTCTATGGTTTCTTCTTCAAAACCAGAAGGTGCTTTGGCATTGGTCAGATCTTTAATAAGATTGAGACAGTATTCATCATATTTCATAGTATTTACTCCAGATATCTATATCTATTATCTACTATTTTCTCTGGATATACACAGAAATGGAAATTATTTCATAAATTTTCATTTTTTCTGAAAACTTTTCATAATGTCACAGTTATAGCACTGTTTCAGATGTTAAAATCAAAGAGTATTTTAAGAGGTATTATTTATGGAAAAAGAAAAATCACAGGTAAAACTGCTTGAAAAGATGGGCTTTGGTGGCCTTTCTGCATCAAGTAATATCGTCTTCAACTTTAAGAGTCTTTATTATCTGACATTTCTGAAGATGGTACTTAACATCCCTGTCGCATGGGCTGGTATTATCGTAACTATCGGTACTATCTGGGATGCAATCAATGACCCGCTGATTGGATATTGGAGTGTTAACCACAAATTCAAATCAGGTGAAAAGATCAGACCTTTAACCAAGATCTTCGCAATTCCTTGGGGTATTACTGTCATTCTGATGTTTGCCAATTTCAATCTGTCTCAGAATATGACGATCATTCTCTGTATCCTGATCTATCTGGTATTTGAAGCATTCTATACATTCTTATGTATCCCATATAACTCAATGGCTACGCTGGCAAGTAATGTAGATTCAGATCGAAGAAGCATCAATGCGTTCAGATCTATCGGCGGTATGGTTGGTACTGTTATCGGTGCTCTTGCTGTTCCAGCTATTGTTAAGGCTATGGGCGGATTCAAAAACTCAAGTATCTTTACAGCTGAAGATGCTCCAGCCGTATTCAGAACTTCTATCATCATGGCTTGTGTTGCTGTAGTTGGCTGTATGTTCCACTACTTCACTTCAAAAGAAAGAATTCATCAGCAGGATGACAACGAAGACCATATCGGATTCCTTGATACATTCAAGATGCTCTTCTCCATCAAATCATGGGTTATGAATATGCTGTTTATCTTATGCTATGGTATTGCAAGTGCATTGGTAATGAATGAAATCAACGACTATGCTGCATATATCTACGGCAACTCTTCAATCGTTACTCCAGTGCTTGGTGTTTATGTACTATGTGCTGTAGTCGGTTCTATCTTCATTGGTAAGATCGATGAAAAGTATGGAAGAAGCAAGACCATGATCTTCTCTGCTGCTATTCAGATTATCGGTAAGATTCCGTTCATCATCTATCCTGAATCAATGGTTTCCATTATGATCAATGCTGCAACATGTGCCTTTGGTATTCAGGGAGCATTCGTACTGTTCAACACCAACAGAAACAATGTTGCCGATATCGTAGAATTCAAGTTCAAAAGAAGAATTGACTCAATGGTTGCAACCTGCGATAACCTGATCACTAAACTGGCTGAAGCAGTTGCTATCTGGATGATGACTCTATCACTGGATATTGCCGGTTATGATTCAGCACTTGGTATCGCTCAGACCGCTGCAACAAAATCAACCATCTGTGCATTACTTGGCTGGGTTCCTGCTGTTGTATGTATCGCCATGGGCTACTTCGCCTACAAGTGTCATATCCAGGATGAATACAAAGCTGAACAGGCTAAGTTCTTAAACAAATAGTTCCAATACAAAGGGCTGAATAATTCAGCCCTTTCATTTACATTCTTTTAAGCATGTCCTCGGTTATTTCATTCTGATTTCCTGCGTAGTATCTGTTGATTACCTTATTGAATATCGGATTATCAGAAACCCGTGAAAATAATGTCATACAGGCATGAACCTTCTTGGAATCAATTTCTCCTAATACCTTGACAATATCTTCAGCATCAAGCTCATAAAGGGCCTCAGAAATCTCAATCAGTCTTTTAGAAAGAACAGGATGCTCCATATATTCTCTTGCTTCTTCAAGACAGGTAATTCCATAGTGCTGTGCATTGACACTATAACCTATTCCTTTTAACTGTGGGAATATATACCAGATCCAGTGTGTTTCCTTGTGACCGTTTCTAATCTCTTCAAGCGCCTTATCATAGGCAAAGTTCTGTGCTTCTATAAATCTTTCAACGTTATACATAATAACCTCCATCTGCATTCTTATTCTATACAATCAGGAATACAAAAAAGTGTACAGTTAAAAAAGATAAGGTTTCCCTTATCTTAGTACTCAAGATTCTTACCGTTTTCATCAAACAGATGGCACACATCGCCATTGAAGCAGATGTTTACATCATCACCCATTTTGAATGAATTTGCATCACCGGTTGTCGGAACGATGACGACAACATCTTTTCCTTCGGCGCTGATATGAAGATGTACAGATGAACCCATAAGTTCACTTACATCAACTCTGCCCTTTATACCGTCATTGCATAATGTAATATGTTCAGGACGTACACCCAGTGTAACATCCATCTCTTGAACATTCTTGTCTTTCAGGCGTTTCTGTTTATCGTCGGCAAGAATAACTTTCTTTCCACCAAGTTCTACAGCATATCTGTCATTTTCTTTAATGAGTTTTGCATCAAACAGATTCATCTGTGGCATACCGATAAATCTTGCAACAAACAGATTAGCCGGATGGTTGAATACTTCCTGAGGAGTGCCGATCTGCTGAATAAAGCCATCTTTCATGATGACGATTCTATCGCCAAGAGTCATAGCCTCTACCTGATCATGAGTTACATATACGAACGTCGTATCAATTCTCTGTCTGAGTTTAATCAGTTCAGCACGCATTTCATTACGCAGCTTCGCATCAAGATTGGACAGTGGTTCATCCATCAGCATAACCTGAGGAGAACGGACAATTGCTCTGCCGATGGCAACACGCTGTCTTTGACCACCTGATAATGCTTTAGGCTTACGGTCAAGATATTCGGTAATGCCAAGTGTTTCAGCGGCTTCACGGACTTTTGTGTCTATTTCATCTTTCTTGCACTTCATCAGTTTTAAAGAGAAAGCCATATTTTCATAGACTGTCATATGAGGATAAAGTGCATAGTTCTGGAAAACCATGGCAATATCTCTGTCTTTTGGTTCAGCATCATTCATGAGCTTTCCACCGATATACAGTTCACCAGATGTAATATCTTCAAGACCCGCAATCATTCTAAGTGTAGTAGACTTGCCACATCCAGAAGGTCCAACAAGAACGATAAATTCCTTATCATTGATTTCCAGATTGAAGTCCTGTACAGCAACAACACCTTCAGCAGTGATCTGCAGATTGGTTTTCTTGACTTCTTCACCTTTTTTAGGTTTCTTTACCTTTTCGGTATTTGGATAAATCTTCTTGATATTCTTTAAAATAACCTGTGACATTTATTTCTCCTTTTTAAAATATGTTTCAATTTCTTTAAAATTGAGATCTGATGTAGTTTTAAAAATCAGATCCGCTTCATTCAGTATCTTCCTGTCTCCAATTCCTACTGCCTTCATACCGGCAGCGTGAATTGACCTTATTCCAGAAATCGCATCCTCAATACCGATACAGTATTTTCTGTCAATTCCCAAACCTCTAGCCGCTTCGATAAAGATGTCAGGATACGGTTTTGAACGTACTATTTTTGTCGCATCAGCCAGATAATCAAAATCTTTTTCGAGATTGAGTTTCTTAATAATGTATGGAGCATTCTTGCTTGCGGAAGCAAGTGCTGTTTTAATGTTGTTTCTTTTACATTCTTCAAGAAATTCATTTATCCCTGGAAGAATATCACTGTTTCCAAGTCCGTCAAGTAATTTTACATAGCGGTTATTTTTGATAGAAGCAAACTCTTCTTTTTCTTCTTTGGTATATTGTCTGCTGCTTTTTTCAAGGATTATTTCAAGTGAATCCATTCTGCTTACACCACGAAGTCTAAGATTAATTTCTTTATCAAAATAGATTCCCAGGTCATCAGCAAGCGACTTCCATGCCTTATAGTGATATTCATCAGTTGAGCAGATTACTCCGTCAAGGTCAAACAATATAGCTTTTATTTCCATTATTGCTGCACCTTAACTTCAAGTATTCCTTCAGTAAGCACATACTCTTTGCCATAAATGCTGACATTCAATGGTTCACCAGTGATAAGATTTACCTTGATACTGTCTTTTGTTACACCTACATGCACTCTTCTGTTTCTGTAAAGTATATTGAATGAATATCCCTTCCAGTTATCTGGACAGAATGGATTTAATGAGAGTCTTCCGCCAAATGTGCGCATTCCGGCAAAGCCCTGAACAACTGCCAGCCAGCCGCCGGACATTGAAGTAATGTGCAATCCATCTTCACTGTCATTGTTGTAGTTGTCAAGATCAAGTCTGGCTGTACGCAGATACAGTTCCATTGCCTTGTCTTTTTTGCCGATTTCTGAAGCGACAATTGAATGTATACACGCTGATAAAGATGATTCATGAACAGTCATCGGCTCATAGAATTCAAAGTTATTTTTCTTTTCTTCAAGCGTAAACCTGTCAGAAAACATGTATATACCCTGTAATACATCTGCCTGCTTGATATAGCAGGAACGTAATATTTTGTCCCAGCTCCAGTGCTGATTTATCGGCCTATCACCTTCTGGAATTGCACTTACCGGTTCAAGTTTTTTATCCAAGAATGTATCATGTTGAACAAAGATGCCAAGTTTATCATCTTTACCTAAGTACATTCTGTCTTTAATGTCATTCCATAAAGTAAGTTCATCATTACTTACACCATATTTATTAATGACACCAGGAATTTTATCAAGCCACTTTAGTGTATATTCAAGTGTCCATTTACATAAGGTGTTGGTATACCAGTTGTTGTTGATGTTGTTTTCATATTCATTTGGACCTGTAACCCCATGAATCATATACTTTTCTTTATTAATAGAATAATGAACTCTGCTCGCCCAGAAACGGCTGAGTTCTACAAGTTCCTCAATTCCGTAATTTCTGATATATGATTCATCACCTGTATAGTTGGTATAGTTGAAGATCGCGTAAGCCATGGCACCATTACGGTGAATCTCTTCGAAAGTGATTTCCCATTCGTTATGACATTCAACTCCGGTAAAGGTAACCATTGGATATAAAGCGCCACTCAGGCCCTGTTCTTTAGCATTATGTTTTGCACCATCCAGCTGATCGTAACGGTATTTGAGCAGTTTTTCATTTACCAGAGGTTCAACAGTTGAAAGATACATTGGAAGTATATATGCTTCGGTATCCCAATAGGTAGCACCGCCATATTTTTCCCCAGTGAAGCCTTTGGGTCCAATATTAAGTCTCTTGTCTTCCCCATAATAGGTAGAGAACAACTGGAAAATATTGAAACGGATGCCCTGCAGAGACTCATCATCACCTTCAATAGAGACATCACAGTTATCCCAACGTTTTTTCCAGGCTGCAGTCTGCTCTATAAGTTTTTCGTCAAATGACCTGTCATTCAGTAAGAAGAAAGCTACTTCTTTATGTTTATCGGCCGGTGTATCCCTGTCGGTTATAACTGCAACCATTTTATTGAAAACAGCCTTTTCTTTTTCATTAAGATGGAAGCTGAACTTCTCACTTACAACCTGTTCATCAACGAAACGATTTATGCTGCATTCGCCATTCAACCTGTTTTTCATTGCAGCACTTACTGTGAATTGAGGCGTGCCGAAAGGGTTTGCTTTTGTACGCATTGAAAGATAATTTTCATTCTTATCCTCAATATCCCAGAATCTTTCATCGTAATTGCTGTCAAGGTTTTTAACATTTCCATCAAGTTTTGAGTCAACTTTAATGTCTGCTTTACCCTTTAATACTTCAAAACAAACTTCAAATTCAGCAGTTCTTCTTTCAACTATTGAAAAGAAACGTCTGAATACAAGTCTTATCTGATTATCTTTCTGATTGACAGTATAACCTCTTGTCAGTAAACCATTATGAAGATCAAGTTCTTCATAAAAATCACTATAATCTATTTTATTTAGGTCAATAACTTCGCTGTTTATTTCGATATTGATACAGGCAAAATTCAATGCGTTTATCACCTTGCCGAAATACTTCGGATAACCATTTTTCCACCAGCCTACTCTGGTTTTATCAGGAAACCAGACTCCGGCAATATAAGTACCCTGATGGCTGTTTCCTGAGAAGCCTTCTTCGAAGTTGCCTCTCATGCCCATATGGCCATTGCCGATTGAAGTTAATGATTCATAAAGGCGGATTTCATCCGCTTTTAAAATCGTGGTTGTCAATTTCCACGGATTGATGTCAAATATTCTTTTATTCATTGTGTTTTATCCTTTGATGCCGCCAGAAGATAATCCGTTAACGAAGTATTTCTGGAAACAGATGAAGACAATAAGCACTGGAAGAAGTGATGCACAGCTCATTGCGAAAACATAACCCCACTGAGTGAACTGATGCTGGCCAAAGAAACCGGAAATGGCGATTGGCAGTGTTCTTTTTGCGTTGTCGTTGATTACGGTCAATGCCCAAGGGAATTCTTCCCAGGCAGTCAGGAAATTGAAGATACTTACAGAAGCGATTGCTGGAGAAGCAAGTGGCACGATAATCTTGAAGAATACAGTAAACACATTGCCTCCATCGGCATAACATGCTTCATCATAGTCACGAGGAATACCCTCAATATAGCCTTTGATCATAAATGTTGAAAAAGGAATAACCCAGGCAACATAGAATGGAATCAGGCCCCATAAGGTATTGGTTACATTCAGGAAATCAGCCAGCTGATACTGAGTGATAATCAGTGTTGTACCTGGAATAATCATTGTTCCGATAACCAGACCAAATAATATCTTTCTTCCTGGGAACTTGAATCTTGCTAGACAGAAAGCAAGTGCAGTAGAAATAAAAGCTGCAATTACAACCGTTGATACTGCAACGATAACAGAGTTGAAGAAGTTCAGATAGAACTTATTCTGAGAAAAGATATAGATATAGTTTTCAATAGTAATATTCTCACTTGTTGGTAAGAACTTTGGAGGGAATTCATATAATGCACCGTTTGGTTTAAGTGATGTTGAAATCATGTAAACCATTGGCATGATTGATACTGCTCCTCCAAGTAAAAGAAGCACATACAGAAGAATATTCTTTGTTGTTTTCTTATTCAGTTTTTTCATTTGGTCACCTCTAGTTAGCATCCTGATTCTTCATAGCCTTGAACTGTAATACAGCCAGGAAGATCAGAACAACAGCAATAATAAATGAAAGTGCAGCTGCATAGCCGAATTCACCGGTTGAGAATGCCTTATAGTACATCCAGGTCAATACAGTTTCGGTCTGATGCATAGGCTTACCACCGGTAATCATCTTGATAGAAGTAAATACATTAAATCCACCGATTGTCAGCATTACTGTTGCAAAAAGAATAGTAGGTTTAATGGATGGAAGTGTAATTCTGAAGAACTTCTGGAAAGAACTTGCACCATCAATTGAAGCGGCTTCATAAAGTTCCTGCGGTACAGACTGTAAAGCCGCCAGGAAGACAACCATATTCCAGCCGACACCCTTCCAGATGCCAAGCATCATTGATACGCCTAGACCACACCATCTGGTATCAAGCCAGTGAATATAGTTTTCCGAAAGATGAAGCACATTGGTTAAAACATAATTCAGCATACCTTCAGTATTGAATACATAACGAAATACCAGAGATACAATAACCCAGGAAGTAATTACCGGAATGTAGTATATTACTCTGAAAGGAACCTGAAATCTGGGGATAGAATGAATAAACACTGCTGCCATCAATCCAAGAACCATCTGTCCAGGAACAGTGACAAGTGTATAGATAATTGTATTTTCAAAAGCAATTCTGAATGTGTTGTCGCTCAGTACTGCCTTGTAGTTTTCAAAACCGATAAAAGTATGATTATTAAGCATGGTACCAAAATCCCACGAAGTAAAACTCATTAAAAATAGCTTAACAATCGGATAAATCGTAAAAATCGCGAACATTAAAACGCCCGGTAAAAGTAAAACGCCAAGACGGATTTTATTTTCAGTAGTACGTAAATTCATATGAATCTCCTTTAAGAGAAAATATGCGCCGCCAAATGACGGCGCATATCAGATGTTTAAAATGGTATAATTTTTTTATTCAGCAAGTAATGCATCTACATCAGCTGCTAACTTATCCATTGTAGACTGAGCATCAGCACCATTTACGATGATGTCTGTTACAGCTACTGATAATAAGTTGTCAATTTCTGACCAAGAAGCAACTGCAGGTCTTGCATATGCTGTAGTGATAGCATTTAAGAATGGAGCAAAGTCAGCGTTCTTAACTGTATCAGATTCAAGAGCAGCCTTGTTTACAGGAATCTGGCCACACTTAGCCATTTCTGTTTCAGCGAATTCGCTTGTCATGAACTTCATGAATAACCAAGCACCTTCGTTGTTGCCGTTTTTGAACATAGCGATGTCTTCGCCGCCTAATACTGAATGTGATCCAGCTTCGCCAGCAGGCATATCAGCTGTAGCATAGTTGAAATCAGGATAAGCGCCGTCCATTTCAGCAGATTTCCATGGACCTTCAAGAAGCATCATGTAACGTCCAGTACCGAAACCATCAGTCATAGGGATATCACCAGAGTTGAATCCTGTGAACTGACCATCTTTGTACATCTGAGCAAGTTTTTCAATAATTGCTACAGTTGCTGCACTGTTAAGGTAACCAGTAGCCTTAGTGTTGTCTTCATTAGTGATAGCACCACCATTACTCCAGATCCAAGGGCAGATATTCCAGCCAGCAAGTGCAGGTTCATTAAGACCCCAAACTTCCTGACCATTAGCATTCTTACCAGATAATTTAGCTGCTGCTGCATAAAGTTCATCTAAAGTTGTAGGAACTTCGATACCAGCTGCTGCTAAAGCGTCTGCATTGTAGAATAAGATCTTAGTATTTGTGTTTAAGCCTAAAGCATAGTAGTTGCCCTTTACTAAAGCTGTAGACATAGCACTGTCAAGTAACTGGCCAGATACTTCAGCGAAGTCAGCCATTTCCTTGTCAAGAGCTACCAGGATATCCATCTTCTGGAATTCTGGAACCCACGCGATATCCAGACGTGCTACATCAGGTAGACTGTCTGAGCTAGCGCTAACGATAATCTTGTCATGCAGTTCAGCCCATTCATGAGATACTGCATTTACTTTGTAACCAGGGTTCTCTTCCTCAAACTTTGGAATAAGAACATTCATCAGTGTTTCATTCTCAGCTGACTGAGCACTGTAGTGATGCCAGAAATTGATTACTACAGGTTCGTCTTCCTGAGTTGAAGTTGTGTCTGACGCTTTACATCCTGTGATTGCTGCTAACATAAGCACAGTGAGTAGAAGCGTCAGCATTTTTTTAATGCTTTTTTTCATCTTTTAAGACTCCTTCTTTTTTAATATATGAACAGAACATGCGGGCAGCTTAACAGTAAATTTGTTTGCACCTTCTGTTACATAACAGTTTTCAAATACTGCTTCATAACCATTTCCTTTACCAGTTATTTCAGCATCGTATTCTTTATTGCCGGCATTTACAATTACGATTACACTTTCTGTTTCCGTGTTTCTTGAGAAAGCGTAAACATTGTTTTCATCATCAACAAGTTCTGTATGATAATCGCCTTCATAGAGTGCCGGTGTGCTCTTTCTTAAGGCAATCAGTTTTTTATACCAGTCAAGCAGTTCAAGATTCTGTTTTTCTTTGTCCCATTCCATGCACAGTCTGCATCCAGGATCATTGTCGCCGGTAAGCCCAACTTCATCGCCATAGAATACTGCAGGACAGCCAGGGATAGTCATTTGTAATGCTATTGCCAGATAATAGCGTTTAAGATTATCTCCTGTTTCTCTTAAATATCTTGTGGTGTCATGAGAATCTAATGGGTTATACATTCTTAAGTCAGTATCCCATGGATACAGCGACAGCATTCTGTTGATCAGATGATCAAATCTGCTTGGTTTAAATTCATCTTTTGCCAGCCACCCAACCATCGCATCACGGAAGAGATAGTTCATTGCTGAATCAAGCCTGTTGCCGTTTACCAGTTTTCCTGCATCACCCCATGTTTCACCAAGAAGCAACACATCAGGATTAAGTTCCTTGATACGCTTTGAGAATTTCTCCCAGAAAGCTGCCGGTATTTCATCAGCAACATCCAGTCGCCAACCGTCAATACCGAATTCCTTAATCCAATACTCACCAACCTTTATGAAATATTCAGCAGTTTCCGGATTTTCGAGGTTAATCTTTGGCATCCACTTGTAATGACCTACACAGTCATAGTTTCTTTCTTCAAGTGACACTGGATAACTCTGAATATAGAACCAGTCTTTATACTTTGACTTTTCTCCGTTTTTTACGACATCCTGGAATGGTGGCCAGTAATAGCCTGAGTGATTGAATACACCATCAAGAAGTATTCTCATGCCTCTGTTGTGAACTTCTTCTATAAGTTTTCTAAGATCGTCTTTAGTACCAAACGAAGGATTAATCTCGTAATAGTCTACAGTGTCGTATTTGTGGTTTGATGGAGCGAGGAATATCGGTGTTGTATAGATACAGGTAGCACCAAGTTCCTTTATATGATCAAGTCCATCGATAATTCCTTTGAGATCTCCACCCATGAAGTTCTCTCTATCAGGTTCGCTACCCCAGGCAACTGCATCTTCTGGAGTAATTGAATCATCCCCGTTTTTGAATCTTTCAGGGAAGATCTGATAGTATACCTGACAGTTTGCCCACTTAGGAGCGCTGTATCCGTCAGTTTTGTTTGGCCAGAGGAATTCATAGAAGTTTTCATTGAATCCCGGTTCATTTTCACTGAAACCTTTTGCACCGAGTGACATTACTTTATTTCCGTCATTGAGCACGAAGTAGTAACGCACATAGGCAGCAAGTTCTTTTGTCTCTATAACATTTGAGTAATAATCCGTATATCCGTCTTTCAGAATATTCTTCATCTTTACTCTTCTTAGATGTGATGCATCACTTTCATATCTGAACCACCACACAAGAGTGATGTCTTTCATATCATCTCTGGCAGTACTTAAACTGATATTCAGTTTTTCTCTGTCCAGAGGATATATATAGTCCAGAGTCGGTCTATGTATTACAGCAGCTAAATTCATATTCCTGCTCCTTTCATCTTCTTTAAAGTTGAACCTCTTTCAATAACATCTGTTGGTAAGAGATTCGCTCTGTCTTCTACCATTTCATCTTCAATACGTCCGATCAGCTTTTCAGCTGCTTTGATACCAAGTTTATAAGTATCAACATTCAGTGAAGTGATAGATGGGAATGACAGTTCCATAACCGGAGTATTATCACAGCAGATAATACCAAGTTCTTCAGGAACAACAATACCCTTTTCATTTGCGGCTCTTAAAGTGCCGACAACCATACGGTCATTTGAACAGATCAATGCATCAGGAACGTCTTTACCACTTAGCAGTTTCTCTGTAAGTTCTTTACCTGATTCAACTGTTGAAACACCTTCAACAATCAGTTTTTCATCTATTTCTATACCGTTCTTTTTAAGTTCTTTTTTATAACCTTCAATACGGTCCTGGTTGAACACTTTATCATTGCCGTCTGACATAAAGGCAATTCTTCTGTATCCCTTTTCAATAAGATGTTTTACAGCAGCTTCTCCAGCCTGCCTGTTATCGATATCAACCCAGTCAGTCTCTACTTCAGCATCCATTGGATGTCCAAGTATGACATATGGGAAGTTCTTTTCATCAAGCATTTTCAACAGGCTCTTGTTGACGATGGATTCCGGGAAAATGATTCCATTGATTCTTTTACCCATCAACAGTCTTTCAATATCTTCTGTACCATCATGTGACTTTGAACCATTTACTACCATTAAAGAGTAATTGCTCTTGTGGGCAGCAGTTTCAATTCCGAATACTGTATTTGAGAAGAAACTGTTGGAATAGTCAGAGGCATTGCCTGTATCGATTGCCAGAGCAATTGTAGAAGGATTACCATTAGCAAAGCTGCGTGCCAAATCATTTGGCACATACTTGAGTTCTTCCATGGCACTGTAGATTCTCTTCTTTGTTTCATCAGAGATAACGGCCTTGTTGTTAAGAACTCTAGACACTGTTGAATGTGATACACCAGCAAGTCTTGCTACATCCTTAATAGTTGCTCCCATATTCCTCCAAAAACTCTATTTCAGCCTGATTTCAATATTAAACCAAGTTATGCACACGTGTGCATAACTAAAATATAACACTGTAAACCCTTACAGTCAATAAAAAAACACTTTTTCGAGACAAAAATTATTAAGAAAGCAACCTCTATACCTTGCTTGAGTTGATGATTTTGGCTTTTAATGGCTTTGACAACGATATCAGTAAAGCTATGATCAGATGTTTATTATGAACAATTGCTGAATTATATTCATATTCTTTGAGTTTTTAAAGCGTAAACCATATAATTTTATATGAATACATCTATAAATCAATTTTAGGAAGGTAATTATTATGCCCGAAGTTAAACAGAGAATGATAGCACAGGACATCGCCAAAGGCGCTGCAATACTGATGGTTATGCTTTTACATATTGTTGAAGTTCCTGGTATCGTCAGAACGGTCGTTGGACTTTTGTTCGGTTCGGCAATGTCATTCTTCCTGTTTATGACCGGATATAACTACAGAAGCAAAGGACTGACTCCTTGGCAGAATGTCAAAAAAAGAATGACTCAGATTATCAGACCATTCTTTGTCTATACATTTATTATCGGTGTAATCATGACTGTCCACTATGTATTAAGCGGACAGGCAACTGTTCTTGAATGTTTAAAATCATATGCCGGTTTCCTTGTTTCAAGATGGGGAACTCCATATCTTGGCTGGGACCTGCCAAAAACACTATTCCAGAGAATATATGGCCCATTATGGTTTATTCAGTATCTTGTACCTTCCAGTATTATTTTCTACCTTGTTGTTGACAGGGTACAGGATAGCACAAAGAAACTGATGCTTACAGCATTCACTCTTGCAACCGCTTCAGTAATTATGGCTGCCCTTGGATGGGTACTTCCTTGGGGTATTCAGGATGCTCCAGCTATTGCTTCAATCATGCTGATTGCTGTCTGGATTAAAAAAGATGGAAGAATGTTTGCACTTCACTCAAAGAAGAAATGGCACTACATCAACTGCATAACTGTACTGGCAGTTATCGCTGCAATTGAACTTACAGGCAATACAGCCGGTTATGTGGCAGCTGGTGAAATGACTGCTGTATTTGGACCACTTGAAGTATATGTAACTGTTCTTATTGCAGTAATCGGATCATATCTGATGATCAATATAGCAAGGCTTATTGAAAAAGTTCCGGTTATCTCAAACTGTTATATCTGGCTTGGACAGCATTCACTCTTACTTCTGTTCATGCACCTGCCACTGTCTTATCTGATTAATGATTTACTTGGCTGGCCAAACATAGTTACAGAATTCCCAATGGCTAAAGATGTAATATCGATAAAGCAGGTTATCAACTTCATTCTTGTAATTACAATTCTCTACTTCATAATTACTCTGATAGATAAATCAAAAGCGAAAAAAGCTGCTAAATAAAAAACAGGCTTATCCAAATCGGATAAGCCTTTTGTTTAGATAATTCCCAGTGGAATCAGTGTTACAAGAAGAGCTGCTACCGTTCCCCAGAGAATTGCCAGGAATTTCACTGGTTTTTTCATGAACGGAACATAGTTGCTTGCCAGAAAGAACGGCACATAGGTAGTGATAAATACAGGGATAACACCCCACCACTTATATACCCAGATGAATGAATGGTTTGAAGTTCCTGCCAGGAAAGATTCAAACAGGGCAAATAATAAAGCCATCTCTAAAGCGCCGAACAGCTTCTGTTTACAGTTTGGATTTTCAGGCAGCATCTTGTAAGAAATAATACCGGCAAGTGAGAACATCATACTCAGTTCCCAACACACGCCAATTAACAGAATAAATGTAGTTGATTCATTGGATACTGTCCATAAAGGATAACCAGCAAAATGAGCTATTAGGGCATTGCCTATTTCATAGAGCCAGTGTACTCCATATAATGCCAGTCCGGCATATACTGCTTTGAAGTTCTTCTTATTTATTTCTGTCCAGTATACATAGAATACAACCGCAAGAATAAAGATAAATGTCCAGTTGAAGTTTTCGGTACTTCTGACCTTTACTGCATCAACCAGACTCTTTGCGAAGTCTGATCCGTCTCCCCAGAATACAAACATAGTATTTCCTCCATTATTATTGAAATATGTTTCGATAAATTCATTTTAAATAATTAATAGTCTGTTCACAACATTGATGTATATCTGTTTTTCTTAGAAGATGTTTTGTTTTTCTTTTCAATATCTTGGAAGTAGTAAAATTAAGTTATGAATACAAGGAAAAAGAAAAGAAAAAGAAAGAATAAAATAATTGCCATAGTACTGCTTTTCATTTTGAACCTTGCTGCAGCGGGTGGCCTTATCTATATCATTCATAACAACAATCTGACCACTCCCTACTATCTTGCATCAGATTCAGCAACCATCGTATTAAACGGTAAGAAAGATGACACTATTGAACTGGCAAGAGGAACACTTGTAAACATAAAGAATAAAACAGTTGCTGTTGATGATACAGTGTATCGCCAGTTTGAATATGAAGGAAATACCTATTACTGTCTTGAATCTCAGATTGAAACAGACAGAAACAACTGTGTAAAAGAAGAAACACTATACACCCTGAGAAGTCATGTGCTCTTGGAAAACTATGACTCATACAAAATCTCGGGCTGGTTTAAAAAGAATGAAAAACTTACTGTGACCGGTTACCATGAACTGCTGTCAGACGGAAACGTTGACTACTATTATGTCAATGATGCCGGTTATATCTCTTCAAAATATGTTGCTACCTCATTCATAGAAACAGGACTTGATTCATCCATCTATGCTGACTGCTGGTTTGGAAGCGGTGGTGATCCAACAAAGATTGAATACTATCATAAAGAAGAACTTAACTTTTCTGACAATACAATGCCGGAAACTGTGAATGCACTCTACATCAATGCCGAAGCAGTAAGACTTGCTGATTCATATATTGAAATCGCAAGACAAACTAAAGGCATCAACGCCTTTGTCGTTGACATCAAGGACTGTTATGTTGATACACAACTGGCCTATAATTCTCCTGTTGCCCTAACATATGCACCAAGCACAGAGAATATTCCCAATTCATTTGAAACATATAAGGAAAACCTCAAGAAACTTAAGGATGCCGGTTATTACCTGATCGGTCGTATTACGGCCTTCAAAGATGACAGCTTCGCAGTTGATAATCCCAATGAAGCCCTGGAAGCTGACGGGGAACTCTATAAATACGGTTATGTTCACTGGCCTAGTGTCTATTCAAAAAAGATGTGGGAATACAATGTGGCGCTTGCTTTAGAGGCAAGTGAAGAATTCGGCTTCAATGAAATTCAGTTTGACTACAGCCGTTTCCCTGAAAGACTTACCGGTGTTGACTTAAAGAATATCTACAATGAAGACAGATGTGCTGCCGTAACTGATTTCTTAAGATATGCTGCTGAAATCCTGCATAACAACGAGATCTATATCTCAGCTGATGTCTTTGGCGAAACATCAGGAAGCGAATACAGCGAATTTTCATGCTGGCCAACAGGATATGGACAGTTCTGGCCTGCTATCTCCAATGCTGTGGATGCGATAAGTTCAATGCCATATCCCGATCACTTCTCAAGTGGTTCCTATGACGTAGATGAGCCATGGGATGACGTCTACAATCTGATGTACCGCTGGGGCAAAGCTACCTGGTATGCCCAGGAAAACACCTACGACAAAGCAAAGTGCCGTACCTGGATCATGGCCCAGAATTCCGATCCTTATGAGATTGAATATGATGAAACCTACATTAAAGACCAGATAGATGCCTTAAGCGATGCCGGTGTCAACGACGGGTATCTGACATGGAATGCTGCAAGTTCTATCCGTAAATATACAAGTTATATCGATGTATTAAATTAAAGGAGCTCTTTGAGCTCCTTAGTTAATTATTCTGATTCTGATGACACCGTCAATGGTTTCAAGCTTTTCTTTGAGTTCTTTTGGAACTTCAGTATTGAAGTCAAGAATTGTATAGGCGATTTCATTTCTTCCTTTATTCAAAAGGTTTTCAATATTAAGTTTCATTCCGGTAACAATATCGGTAATCTCGCCTAACATACCGACTCTATTTTTATGGAAGATACATACTCTTGCGCCATCAGCTCTGGCTAATGCGATATTAGGCATATTTACAGAATTTGTAATATTGCCATTTTCAATATAATCAACAGCCTGTCTTGCAGCCATAATTGCACAGTTAACATCTGCTTCTGGTGTGCCTGCACCTAAATGAGGAGTAAAGATTACACCATTCATACGCATCTGTTCAGGAGTTGGGAAGTCAGTCGCAAATCCTTTGATCTTACCTGTTTCAATTGCTTTGTTGACTGCTTTTTCATCAAGGATTGGTCCACGGGCATAATTGACAAGATATACACCGTCTTTCATCAAAGCGATCTCTTTGTCAGAAATCAGGTTCTTGTTTTCATCATTGAGTGGTACATGTACAGTTACTACATCACCCTTAGAGATACATTCTTCCAAAGTAGGTACAAATGTACAGTACTGTGACAGTTCTGCTACTCTTGAATGGTTAAGATAAGGGTCATAACCATATACTTTCATACCCAGGTCATAGCAGGCTTTAGCCATTCTTGAACCGATGGCACCAACACCGACTATTGAGATTGTCTTGCCCATAATCTCATAGCCTCTAAACTGTGACTTGCCCTTTTCTACAGTATTACCGGCAATAGTCTCTTCAGCAGGAAGATTCTTTACCCATTCCATAGCGCTAAAGCCATTACGCATTGACATGATCATCGCAGCAATTGCCAGTTCTTTTACCGCATTGGCATTACCGCCTGGACAATTGAATACTGCAATGCCTTTTTCAGTGCATTTTTCTACCGGAATAGTATTCACTCCTGCTCCGATTCTGACGATGAACTTTAATTCTTTATTCAGTTCAATGTCATGAAGAACGGTACTGTGTACCAGTATTCCATCAGGATTTTCCGCTTTTTCAGAAAGAAGATATTTCTCTTTGTCAAAAGCTTCTCTTCCTTCTTTTGCTACTGCATCATATAGTTTTATGTTATACATTACGTTCAAACTCCTTCATCACTTCAATCAGTTTCTCTACGCCTTCAACAGGCATACCGTTATAGATGCTTGCCCTTAAACCTCCGGCAGCTTTATGACCTTTCAGATTAATCAGCCCGTTTTCTTTACACAGTTTTAAGAAATCAGCTGTCATTTCTTCTGATTCCATTACAAACGTCACATTGGTTATGGATCTGTCTGACCTATTGACATTGTTTCTGTATATTCTTGAATTATCAATATAGTCATAGAGCATGGAAGCTTTCTTTCTGTTGATTTCTTCCATGGCTCTTATACCACCCTGATCTTCTACCCATTTGGCCATCAGACCGCACATATAGATGGACCAGCATGGTGGAGTATTGTACATGCTGTCAGATTCAATCTGTTTTGCATAGGAGTACATTGTAGGTACGACATCATCAATATTATCCTTTACAAGACTCTTCTTGATTATGACAACGCATACTCCTGCAGGACCCATATTCTTCTGAGCACCGGCATAGATCATATCGTAATCCTTTACATCAATCCACTTGCCAAGAATAGCACTCGACCAGTCAGCAATCAGTGGGATATTCCCGTGTTCTATAGGTCTGTTATATGTTGTTCCATATACTGTATTATTGCCAGTGATATGAAGATACTTTGCATCTGATGGTATATCACTGGGTTTGACTTCAGGGATATGTGAATAACCGTCATCTTTGCTGGAAGCAACCGTTATAGCATTACACCATCTTTTAGCTTCTTTACATGAAAGAGATGCAAATCTTCCTGAATCAATATAGGCAACTGTATCCTTCCTGTCGGCGAAGTTCATCGGAATCATCGAAAACTGAGTTGTAGCACCACCCTGCAGAAACAGAATTTCATAGTCATCAGGTATTTCCATGATTCTTCTTAATGTATCTTTAGTTTCTTTTAAAACATTCATGAAAGCAGGACTTCTGTGGGACATTTCCATAATGGAAGTGCCTGTACCTGCATAATCAAAAATCTCTTCCTGAGCTCTTTTTAATACTTCTAGAGGCATCTGTGATGGCCCGGCTGAAAAATTGTATACTCTATTCATAATTTTCACGTTCACTACATATTATTTTAACTTGAAAGGATTATATATCCTACTCTATAAAGTAAAAAAATGATGTACTTTTACATCATTTTGTTATGTTTTTACATTTATTTAATTTCATAGACTATTCTGTGTTCTGTTTCTTCATTGGCCTTAATAAGAGGTTTCAGATACTGTCTGAAGTTGATGGAGTTAGGGAAAAAGTCAGGTTCTAAAGCTACACCGCACCTGAAGTTATAGACTGTTCCATCTTTACCTTTCACACCATTAAAGTCATTACAGGTATACATCTCAAGACCTGGAAGATCTGAGTATATCTTTACCATATCGGTATCAGTCTTTAATGAAGCCAGAAGTTTATAGTTCATTGTCTCATAGACAAAGTTGGTATCAATGCCCTTTTCCAGCGCTTCAATCTGCTTTTTTATTGGGGCAAACTCTGTAAAGTCATAAGGTGTTCCTTTTACACAGAATACTGTATCAAGCGGCTGGTTGTATTCATCAACATGAGCCAAGGTATCTGTTTCAGTCTTGAACATGACATTTTCAAAATCAGTACTTGCCATATTGAAGTAGGTATGAATGGTTGGATTGAAGATGGAATCCTTGTCGCATACCGCTTTGAAGGTAACTGAAAGAGCATTGTCTTTCAGTTCATAGATTACTTCTGCTTTCATGTTTCCAGGATAGCCGTCAAGTCCATCCGCAAACTCATTAGAGAATATAACCTTTGTATCGGATAAATCGGCATTCCATTTCGCAAAGGAAAAACCATCTTTGCCGCCATGGAGCTGGTTGTTTCCATCATTTGCGTAAAGTTTATATTCTTTGTTGTTTATGGTTATTTTACTTCCGACAATAAGATTACAGTTTCTGCCTACTGCTGCCCCAATATATAGATGACGGTATTTAAGATAATCTTCATCATCAAGACCCATAATCAGATCATTGCCACTTCTTTTGTTTATAAGGCGTACAATTCTGGCTCCAAAGTCATTTACTTCTACTTTCAGATATTTATTTTCCAGAATGTATTTCATTTAATCAGGCCCCATTTCCTATACAGGTATTCTATATTTATTACCTCGTTTACACTGTCTTTTTCTTTGATTACAGGGCTTTCTTTAAGTCCTTTAATCAGACAGTCCTGAATGTGTTTTGTCTCATAGACAAACTCATTTCCCTCATCAGAGAATTCATATTTATTCCCGTTATTCAAAAGAACAAGCACATGGTGACTTCTCCAGAATTCATCGATGATTATCTTTCCTTTTTCGCCATTTATCACGCAGGTATTATCCAGGTCCCTGCTCATATCAATTACAGAATTTACTTTGATGTCACCAAGATTAAAACTGAAATCAGCAATCAGATCAGAATTCTCAGATGGTACGTAAGTTCCATCAAGATTACTAACTTCACTATTGAACAGATGACAGAGATAGTGGAATACATAGGCACAAGAACCGATATATGCCCCGCCACCCTGACTTATGTCATACATCCAGTGCCCTTTTGAAAATGGCTTTTTAATACCCTGAGATGTTGTGATACTTTTAACTCTGCCTATTTCAGCAAGATGTTCTTTTACAAAATCAGTTGAAGGCACAAAAAGATTCTTAACTCCTTCAAAAAGAAAGACATTGTTTTCTCTTGCGAGTTCATAAAGTTCACTTGCCTCTGAAGGTTTTATTGTGAACGGTTTTTCAAGTACGACATTCTTCTTGTGAAGGATGGATTTTTTTGCACATTCATAATGCAGATTATTGATTACCGGTATATAGACAATATCAACTTCTTTATCTTCATAGACTTCTTCATATGAACCGTAATATCTTTCAATTGAATTGTCTATTGCAAACTGTTTGGCCTTTTCGATATTTCTTGAACCAATACAGACTACTTCATCACCGTTTTTTCTTAACCCGTCAATGAAGCGCTTTGTAATGGATGCTGTTGAAACTATTCCGTATCTGTACATTGTGTTACCTCATATATATTTTATGAAATATTAATTAAATATTAAAAGTCCCTTATCGGGACTTCATAACTACCTTGTGCATGTGTTTACAACCTGATAGCTTTCTTTTGCTGATGACATCTCAACCTCATGTGGTACTTCTGAACCAGGTTTATACCACAGGGCATAAAGTTTTAGTCCATCTGCAGGCATTGTAACCGTTGTAACGGCACTTCCATCTTCTGACGTTGACCAGCCTTTAAACTCATAACCATCTCTTACGGGAACAGAATTACTGTTCACTGTGACCGAGGCATCCTTCAGATAGGCATTTAGCTCATTGGCTGGCATATTTGTAACAGCATCATTACCAGCATTTGCCAGATATTCAACTGATAAACCTGGAAGATTATAGGCCTGAAGCAGATAAAGATAATGGTTTTCTGAATCTGTAGACAGATTTACTTCTTTGGAACCATATTGCAGATTATAGTTTTTTACCACTTCTCGATCGGCAATAAGAAAGCCATTGATGGTAGCCGTATTGTAATAGAAATGATTCTCATTACCAGGAAAATGGCCATACTGAGTTGAATCAAAAATCAGAAGCAGAGAATACAGTCCAGGTTTCTTAATCTCTTCCACGGGTTCAAAATTACTGTCAAAGATGTTCTTGCCCATTAAGACAAGGTCACTGTCAGTAGCAATTGCCACGAATTCGCTTTTCTTTACTCCATATTTCAATGTTGTAGCATTTATTGCAATAGGCTTGTTGTAGGCATCAACGGTGTCAATGACACCAATTTCTATCTTGTCAATGACATCACCAGCTTCAAAAGACAGACTGGTACTTGTCTGGGAAAGCGTATTATGGATACTGTCTTTTACTGTAACCTTCTCAAATATATAACCATCTTTTAACGTAACGGCAATCACTGCGCCAGCTGCACCAACTGTACCATTTGTCATAGTGCCTGAAGTTATCTTCAGTGATGAGTACGAACCTTCTATTACAGTGTTGCTGGAACCGTTAAGAACTGTTCCGAAATACGTGTCAAAGCTGTCTGCAGAAACATTGTTGAATCTGATATTGCATAGAACTATACATATAACTGTTAATATTCTTATGATTTTCTTCATTACGGTAACCTCCAAATCTTTAAACTTACCAAAAATCATCATATAAAAGGCACCGTTCCATGCATGTTCCATTTGCGTTCCTGATATTAAAAAGCCATCTTTTTTTAGATGACTTAATAGATGTTAGTTATTCTGTCTTTTCTCGACCTGCGCATGGGCAGCGATAACAGTCTGATTCGCTTCTACTGAATGAGTGAGCCAGACATTACCGCCTATTACACAGTTATCGCCGATAAAGGTATCTCCGCCAAGAATTGTAGCACCAGCATAAATAACGATATTGTTTCCAAGATTGGGATGTCTTTTATTGCCTTTGACGAGCGTTCCATCAGGATTTGTATCAAAACTCTTTGCACCAAGAGTTACACCCTGATAGAGTTTTACTCTTGAGCCGATTACTGTTGTTTCACCGATAACCACACCGGTTCCATGGTCAATAAAGAAATATGGACCGATAGTAGCTCCTGGATGGATATCGATACCGGTTCTTGTATGTGCGTATTCTGTCATCATTCTTGGAAGAACAGGAACCTTGAGTTCATAAAGTATATGAGCAATTCTGAAAATGCTGATGGCTTCAAATGCCGGGTATGAAAGCATGACTTCTTCAAAAGAATTTGCAGCAGGATCACCTTCATATGCTGCCTGAATATCCGTATCGAGAAGTTCCTTGATTTGAGGCATTCTATCAAACAGAGTATCTACTACCTTCTTATAGGCAGGAGGTTCATTATAAACACATGGCAATACATCAAGAAGATTACTCTTTGCTTCTTCAATGAGCTGTTCTTTACTAATCGCTCCTTCTGTAATGTCAAAAAGTTCAGGATAGATAACGCTTCTTAGACTCCTTAACAGCTCCTTCATACTGTAGTTTAATTTTGCATAATACATATAACTTCTCCATTAAAAATAATTGTCTACTGAAAGATATCTGTCTCCAGTATCAGGGAATATAACAACGATGTTCTTTCCTTTGTTTTCTTTTCTTTGTGCCAGTTTTACAGCTGCCGCTAAAGCAGAACCGGAAGAGATGCCTACAAGAATACCTTCGGTTTTACCTATGTCTTTTCCGTATTCATAGGCTTCTTCATCAGAGATGGTCATTACTTCATCAATAACTTCAAGATTCAGAATGCCAGGAATAAAACCGGCGCCGATACCCTGAATCTTATGTGCTCCCTTTATCCCTTTAGTGATAAACGGTGAAGACAGAGGTTCTACACCAACCACTTTAATATTTGGATTCTTTTCTTTAAGATATGCCGCATTACCACTGATTGTCCCTCCGGTTCCGATAGAGGCAACAAAGATATCAATGTCTCCTTCAGTATCTTCAAAGATTTCAGGTCCGGTTGTTTTATAGTGGGCATTGGCATTGGCTATGTTGTTGAACTGATCAGGAATAAATGAATCAGGTATCTCTTTGGCAAGCTCTTGAGCTTTGGCAATAGCACCTGCCATGCCATCTTTGCCGTCAGTAAGAACCAACTCTGCACCATATGCCTTCATGATTTTGATTCTTTCTAAAGACATGCTGTCAGGCATGACAATAATTACTCTGTAACCTTTTGGAACTGCCACTGATGCCAGTCCGATACCGGTATTGCCTGATGTCGGCTCAATGATTGTTGAGCCTTTTTTAATCAATCCTTTTCTTAGAGCATCATCAAGCATTTCTTTTGCTGCTCTGTCCTTGATAGAACCGGCAGGATTGAGATATTCAAGCTTGGCATAGATCTTCGCTTCAAGATTATATTTCTTTTCAGTATTTATAAGTTCCAGTAAAGGAGTATGTCCAATAAGCTGCTCAACAGATGTATAAATTCTTTTCATGTTTCCCTCTTTTCTTAAAAAGAAGAGAACCTTACGATTCTCTTCTAATAATTTTCTGATGTGATTATCTGATAATGAGAATTGTTGAAGGTGCATTAAAACAGTACATAACATGTACAGCAACAGCAACAACAGTTTGTCATAACTGAATAGTTTCTCATCTGATTACCTTTTTAATTATATTACTTTAACAGCTTCGTTCAAGTTATTTGATTCACAAAAAATCCCGGATTGATATCCAGGATTTGTTTATTACTTATATGAATGCAAACCACTCATCAGTGTATTTACACCAATGAATGTAAACAGGACAAATATAATGGCAACGATTGCGAATATTGCAGTCTTTTTACCCTGCCAGCCTTTACGAAGACGCTGGTGAAGATAGATTGCATATACAATCCAGGTAATAAGTGCCCATGTTTCTTTTGGATCCCAACTCCAGAATGTACTCCATGCCTGCTCAGCCCATACACAGCCGGAAAGAATTACCACTGTCAGAAGTAAGAAGCCAAGACAGATGATTCTGTATGACATATAATCCATCTGCATAAGTGCACTGCTCTTTTCTGATTCACCCTTTTTAAGTTTAGTCAGATATACAACACCAACACATCCGGAAATCACAAATGCTGCATAAGAGAATACTGCACAGCCAATGTGAAGTCCAAACCAGGCACTCTTAAGTGCAGGCATAAGTTCAGTGATCTCTTTTGGTAATAGAGCCGCATATGACAGCATCAGAAATGCTGCAGGCATTGTAATTGCTGAAATCCATTCAGCCTTGAACTTAAGGCGAACCACAATATATATCAGAGCGATACCCCAGGTAAATGCTGTAGAGAATTCAAACTGATTTGAAAGTGGCAGTCTTGAAGCAATTATGCCTCTTGCAATAATATATGCACTGTTCAAAACAAAAGCTCCAAGGAACAGATACCAGCTGACTTTACCAACTGCATCCTTTTTCATTGCGATACAAACAAACTGTGTCAATGTAGCAAGCAGATACAGGGTTAACGCAGCAAAGAATATAATATTTAACATAAAACCTCCTAATTGCCTTTAAAGGTCTTTAATATTTTAAAGAAAAAAGCCAGAAAGCTCAAATAATCGTTACAGCAACCTGGCTTATTGTAGTAATAAATATCTGAACTATTCTAATCCAGCAGCCTTGAAAGCAGCCTTAGCAGCTTCTTTGAAAGCTTTAGATGAAACTGTTGCACCAGCAACTGCATCAACATCAGCACTGTTCTTTTCAACTACTGCATTTGGAAGAGCAGCATTTACTTTAGCCCATAATTCAGCTGTTTCTTCAGCGCCTGTTGCTTCACACTTTGTAACTTTACCATCTTTAACAGTGATAGTTACTTCTACTGTTCCATGCATACCCTTAGCACTGCCAGTGTATTTTTCTTCACCACAGCCACATAATGTTAATAATACTAATAAACAAACTAATACTTTTACGATCTTTTTCATTTTAATTAATTTCCTTTTCTTTAATTGATTCTATTTCACTTAAATATAATGCAAGACGCTGCTCGCTGTTCTTTCTGGAAACAAAGCTGATTCCATTCTTCTTTATATCTGCAGCTTCTGCTACAGAGAAGAAACAGCCATATATACCAGCAATCATCATTACAAACGAAATATAAAGCATAACCATTGCCCATTCAGGCTGTTCTTTAATACGAAGTCCGGGATTAACTTCCGGTTCATAGAATTTATAGGTTACGCCTCCTATTTCTATTGATGAACCAGGAAACGCAAGTCTGGCTTCAATGTTTTCGCCCTGAATAATGTTTATTTCGTATGCAGGGTTAATGAGTTCTGAAGAACTGGTTACCTTGATTTCGTCGCCTTCTTCAACCACGTTTGTGAATAAAGATGCGTAATATATACCATTGGTATCATCAAGACTTATAAATGCCGGTTCATCCAGTCTCACAACTTCTTCAGCGCCTGTACCGACTCTTATGCCGATAGGTGCAGAATAGACGTAATTCTGCTGATACAGTTTATAACGTCCAAAGCTAACAGGATAATTGACCAGCACTTCACACTCTTTTACAGAACCATCTGTCATTTCAATAATAAGACTACTTTTATACTCAACGTTTTCATCAGCGTCTTCCATTGAAAAGTTCTTAACTGTTACGGCTGTGCCATCTTCTAAAACCTCAGTTGTTCCAACAGGTATTACGTAATCTGTAGAGACACTGAATGCAAAGATACACGCAGCAGCAACTGTCAGTAACAGCATTGCAAGATGGGTGAAAAAAGTTCCATATA
>DCHD01000013.1 GCA_002315565.1 Solobacterium sp. UBA1761
GGACATTTTTGAATTGCAATCATAGGGGAGGTAAAAACCTCCCCATATTTATTGACTAATCGTATAAAAACACCTATAATATAAGCACGCTTAAGAGGTGAAATATGCGAATTGTACTGTTAGTTATATCTGTATTACTTATATTAATTTCTCTATTACAGAGTGGAAAATCAGAAGGACTAAGTGCTCTTACCGGTTCTGGTGATCTTGGATTATTCCAGAACATCAAAGAGAGAGGTCCAGAGAAAGTAATCTCCCTGGTAACAATGATTCTGGGAATTATCTTCTTCGTCCTGGTTATCGTAATCCGTGTAATAGAAGGGTAATTAAAAACCCTTTTTTCTTTCCTTACTATGAACAAAGACATTGCTGTAAACAAGAAAGCCTATCATGATTTTGAAATCATTGATACATATGAGGCTGGCATGGTATTACAGGGCACAGAAATCAAATCAGTGAGACTTGGTAAAGTCCAACTGAAAGAATCCTATGTCTCTTTTGTCCATGGTGAAGCATTTGTCAAAGGAATGAACATCTCTCAATACGATCATGGAAACAGATTCAACCATGAAGAGATGAGAGAAAGGAAGCTGCTCTTGAACAGAAGCGAGATAAACAAACTTCAGAATAAAGTTAAGCTTCAGGGATTGGCTGTTATACCTTTAAAGGTGTATCTCAAAAACGGCCGTGCCAAAATGGAAATTGCTCTGGCAAGAGGTAAAACTCTTCATGACAAACGTGAAAGCGACAAAGTCAAAACAATGGAAATGATGGCTAAAAAAGCTATGCGAGGTTGATTACTACATAAGTAGTTATCATATATGGGGCTGTCATGGTTTCGACAGGTCTGTGCTGGATTCAGATTGCAGTGGAGCGGTGACCTTATCACCAAAACAAATTAAACGCTAAAAATCAGTTAGCATTTGCTTAATCAGTAGCCGACATAGGCTCTAAGCTCTTCAATCAGTAAAGCCTGTAGCTGATTGTCGTAAACACAGACTAGGTGAAGTGAGTTTAGTTCTTCTCTCACCATCCGAAAACCGAAAAGACAAATTCAATATCTGGTAGTTTAAGCCTGTGATATTGTCTTACTAAAAGTTAAACTAAACTGTAGACATCTGAATGTGGGGCCTCTCTTGGACAGGGGTTCGACTCCCCTCAGCTCCACCATTAACAAATCAAGTCTTATCAGAAATGGTAAGACTTTTTGTTTTGTTAATACATATGATATCATATGTATGAGGTATCATATGAAATTTGAGCAGAACAAATATATAAGCACATACAACAAAGAGAAATATAAAATGTACCAGTTCAGAATAAGAAGAAACAGCGACATAGTTGCTTACCTGGATAATATGGAAAACAGAAACAAGTATATTGTAGAGTTGATTGAAAACGAAAAGAACAACAAAGTTTTAACAATATCAACAATTAAGAAGACAATAAAACCTATTCTGAACAAATATGGCATTTCTGATATTTATCTTTTTGGGTCATATGCGAGAGGTGAAGCAAATACAGAAAGTGATATCGATATCTATTGTGATAAAGGAGAGATAAATAATCTAATTGAACAAGGTCTAATGGAAGAAGAACTTGAGAAAGCACTAGATAAAGAAGTCGATGTTATTTTCAGTTCATCAAAGATGGACCCATTTTTCAAAGAACGGATTATGGAAGATTTGATAAAACTATGTTAGAAGAAACGGACGAAGGAAAAGTAATATATGATGAAAAAAGAAAAAAATATTGAACATGATCTGAAGGTCATGGAGACAGTAGAAAAGAATCTTGATGCACAGAAACATGATGCTGTATATTGCTTAATAGTCATCATGTGTTTAAGCAACATCTGGGTTATTATTGTGGCGTTGTGGGATTATCTTGGACGTCCTTTTAAACCTAATGTACTGACTCTGGTGGTTGAAGTCATTTCTGTTGTAGTACTTTTTATGGTGCTCAGAAATACAAAGATAAAGCTTCTTGATTTTGGACTTAAAGTTGATAATCTCAAAGAAACACTTACTAGAGCAATCATCATATCTGCAGTCTGTGTCGGTATACTTGTTCTTGCAAAGTATATTCTTCACCCAGGAGAAAGGCTGTTCTGCTGGGAATACTTTGACCACAAGTATCTTCCTACTGCTATCTTCCAGGAATTTATCTGTCGTGGAGGTTTGCTTTCCATTCTGGTAAGAGTCAACAATTCAAAAAACGCAAAACTGGTCGGATTGATCTCATCAACTTTCCTGTTTTCAAGTCTTCATCTTTACTATGGCTTCCCGTTTATGGTTGGAGCTGCCGCACTTTCATTTTTCCTGGGACTTGTTTATCTGAAGGACAGAAATATTGTTGGTGTTTCAATAATTCACTGGTTTATCGGTACAGCTGTATTTGTATTGAATCTGTTCTGATAATCACACATAACATTTGTGTTTTTATAGGTTGCTGATATCATAGATATATATCAAACAGGGGAAATTATATGGGAATCGTTGTGATAGGAGCAGTATTTGTCGATGTTAAGGGCTATCCTTCAGGTAAGTACATACCTGGTGGAAGAAATGCCGGTAATGTTGAGATTGTTCATGGTGGTGTGTCAAGAAACGTTGTAGAAGACATCGCCAACGTTGAACTCAGACCGACTTTCTTAAGTCTTGTTGATGACAGCGGCAATGGGGCAGAAGTTATACAGAGACTTAAAAATCACAAAGTAAATACGTCATATATCCCACAGATTAAAGATGGTATGGGTACTTGGCTGGCAATATTTGACTCAAACGGCGATGTTACGGCATCTATTTCCAAGCGTCCTGATCTTATGCCTATCTATGACATACTGTGTGAAAAAGGTGATGAGATATTTTCTAAAGCCGACAGCATTTCCCTTGAATTTGATATTGATACAGAAATACTGAAAAAGACAATTGAACTGGCAAAGAAATATAAAAAGAAGATACATGCGGTTATATCCAATATGTCTATTGCGATTACCCGAAGAGATCTTCTTAAAGATATAGACTGTATAGTCTGCAACAAGCAGGAAGCCGGACTTCTCTTCTCAGAAGATTACGAAGATCTGAGTATTGAAGAGATGGAAGAAGTTGTCAAAAGCAGGTCAAAACAGGCCGGCATCAATCAGATGGTTATCACTCTTGGAGAGGACGGCGCTGTCTATGCTGATGAAGAAGGTAACAGCGGATTCTGTCCTGCCTGGAAAGTTGATGTGGTTGATACAACGGGTGCCGGTGATGCTTGCTTTGCCGGAGTTGCCATCGGCTTAACCTATGGCAAGACGCTTGGTGAAGCCTGCACAATAGGCGCAAGACTTGCGGCGAGTGTTATCTGCACAAAAGACAATGTATGTCCAAGATTCTTACCAAGTGAGTTTGGAATTGAGATAGAATAAAAATATGAAACAGTTAAAATTTGAAGTAAAAAGAATCAGCGATACTGATATCATCGCAACAAGCGCACCGTTATTTAACTCGGTGGAATACAGAAGCACAAACAGATGGCTTTTCTACAATGTTGATTTAAAAAACCCTGATAACCGTGATACAACAAAACACATCTACAATGTTGATGGTACTCCTGCCTGTGAGGGTGTAGACAGCGAACTGTTTGAAACATACAAGACCATGATAGAAAACAGCGGTATTCCTACCGGAAACGATGTTTATCATTATGTAAACGGCAACTGGGTAAAGTGCGAAACATACTGTGGAAGCACAGGTATTGACCATCATACTCATCAGGGATTCTAATCATAAGTTCTGCTGTACAAGGCAGGACTTTTTTGTTTGTTCTGCGCAATTCAGTAATCGGCATAAAGATTATGCCTCTTACTCTTTACACTCATCATGGGCTGGTTGATGGAATTCATGCAGCACAGTTCTTCAGGTATTTTGAAGAAGAAGTAAATAAGCTATAATAAAAGTAATTAGGAGGTTCGAATTATGAAAAAGAACACTTCTAACTTGCTTACGTTCTAAGGAACGTTTTTATATCGGACTTCACTGAAGTCCTTTTTCTTTCTATAATAATAATGTTCAGGAGGAATATATATGAAAACAGAATTTGAATATATGAATAATATCTCAGAAGTACTGGAAAAGGCTTACGAGGTAAATAAAGAAAATATCAAGGCAATAGCAGAAAAGTTTGCTGAATGCATCATGAAAGATAATCTGATTCACATCTTCGGTACAGGACATTCTTCCCTGTTATCAACTGAAATGTACTCAAGAGCAGGTGGTCTTGCCAACATCAATCCGATTCTGGATCCTAATGCCATGATGGAATTCGGTGGCGAAAGAAGCTGCATGATGGAAAGAACATCAGGTATCTCTGATGTGCTGTATGAACTCTATGGAATCAAGAAAGAAGATATCGTTGTAGTTATCTCTAACTCAGGAAGAAACGCTATGCCTATTGAAATGGCAATGCGTGCCAAAAAAGAAGGCAATTTTGTTGTAGTACTGACTTCTTATGAGATTTCCAAGAAGGCTGAATCAAGACATTCAAGCGGCAAGAAGCTCTATGAGTTTGCTGATATCGTTCTTGATAACTGTGCTGAATATGGTGATGCCTGCATGAATATTGATGGTATCGTTACCGGAGCAGTATCAACAATGACCGGAACCTTCATCCTTCATACCATTGAAACTGAAGCTACTAAGATCATGGTAAACAAGGGATTCAGACCATATGTATTCCAGTCTCAGAACATCGCAACCTACGATAACACCAAGATTGGCGAACTCTACAAGAACAGAATCAGACATTTATATTAATGATAAGAAGCAGGGCAACCTGCTTTTTTGATATGCTGTCAACATTATAAAAGAATTATATAATCGTAAATTGTTTGTAAATACAAGAATTTCCGAATATAATTTAGTTATGATAAAACGTGATTATTATTTAAATGAACTGATTAAGTCAATGGGCATTAATAAGATTAAGATTATTACCGGTATCAGAAGATGCGGCAAGTCTTATCTTCTTTTTAACATTTTCAAAAGTTATCTATTAAATAATAAATATAAAGAAGATCAGTTCATTACTATCGAATTGGATAAAAAAGAATATGCAGAATTAAAAGACCCGGACAAGCTGATTGACTATATTGATTCAAGGCTTGATAAAAAAAGAAAAATGTTTCTTTTTATTGATGAAGTTCAATTGATAAATGGAGTAAAAAATAACCCGGGACTTCTTTATTCAATACTTAGAAATTACAGCAACGTAGAAAATCTCAATGTTTATGTTACAGGAAGCAACTCCAAGTTCCTTTCCAAAGATATCGAAACCGTGTTCAGAGGAAGAGGACACGTTGTTCGCATACATCCTTTATCATATAAGGAATATTATGATAATTTAAAAGATAAAAAGAACGCTCTGAAAAATTATGCAACTTATGGCGGAATGCCAGGAATATATGAATTTAAAGATAGAAGTGATCAGATAAATGAATTAAACAACTATTTTCAGAACGTTTATATTAACGACATAATTGATCGCTATCATATAGAAAATCCACATTATCTCGATTTAATTATTTATGAGCTGGCATCTTCAATAGGTTCTCTTGCTTCACCAACTTCAATCTATAAATCGCTTGTTTCAAACGGATATAAAGATATATCTCTTGATACTGTAGCAAACTACTTTATATATTTAGAGGAATCGTTTCTGTTTTCAAAGTGTGTTCAATTCAATATCAAGGGTAAAGAATATTTCAGAACTAAATTTAAATTCTATATGGAAGACATGGGTCTAAGGAATTCAAAACTGGGATTCCGTCAACTTGAACCAACACATATATACGAAAATATCGTGTATTCAGAACTGATAAGAAGAGGATATCTGGTTGATGTTGGTGTTGTGCCAAAATATGAAAAAAATAAAGAAAACAAAACAATCCTGAAAAAATACGAGGTTGATTTTATTGCTTCAAAAGATCCGCTGAAGATATATGTTCAATATGCCTATCACATTGAAGATGATGATAAGTATATACAGGAAACAAAATCATTCAAAAATATTGATGATGGTTTTCAGAAAATTATCATCACCAATGATGAGGTACTTTCGAGATATACAAAAGATGGTTACACAATAATAAACATTGAAGATTTTTTACTCAATGAACAGTTCTGAAATGAACGGTATGTAAAATGGGGATCAAGTCCTATGGCAGCGACATGATTCAGGGACTTAAAAAGTGCATGTTCAAAACAAAAGCCGTTATTTCTAACGGCTTATTTGTTTAATGGTGCACCAGACAGGACTTGAACCTGCACGGTCATCCCACATGAACCTGAATCATGCGCGTCTGCCAATTCCGCCACTGGTGCAATAAGTTATGGTGCGTCGAATGGGACTTGAACCCATACGGAGAATTCCACACGCCCCTCAAACGTGCGCGTATACCAATTCCGCCACCGACGCATACAACTATTATACATTTGTAACAGCGGAATTGGCAATAAAAATCATCACAATTTTCTTGTCAAGAAAGGCTGATAAGTTTATAATTTTTTAGGTATGGAATACAGGAAAATTATTAACGTGGCAGTTATTGCCCACGTAGATGCAGGCAAATCAACACTGGTTGATGCGTTCTTGAATCAGTCTCACGTCTTCTCAGATCACGAAGAAATCGTAGATTGTGTAATGGACTCAAATGACCTCGAAAGAGAAAGAGGAATTACCATCTATGCGAAGAACTGTTCAATCAACTACAAGGACTACAAGATCAATATCGTCGACACACCGGGACACGCTGACTTCTCAAGTGAAGTTGAACGTATCATCAAGACTGTCGATACTGTTATCCTTCTGGTAGACTCATCTGAAGGCCCAATGCCTCAGACAAGATTCGTACTTAAGAAATCTCTTGAAGCCAACTTAAGACCTATCCTTCTTATCAACAAGATTGATAAGAAAGACCAGAGAGCCAATGAAGTAATCGATGAAGTATATGATCTGTTCCTTGACCTCAAAGCAAACGATGACCAGCTTGATTTCCCAATTCTATATGGTATTGCTAAACAGGGTATCGTAAGATACAACCCTGGTGACGGCAACAACGACATTAACCCACTGTTTGAAACTATCGTATCTCACGTTGAAGCTTATCCGAACAAGATGGAAGAACCACTTGTTATGCAGGTAAGTGCTCTTTCTTATGATGATTATATCGGAAGAATGGGTGTAGGAAGAATCTATTCCGGCGTGATGAAAGCCAACGCTTCTGTTTCAATCTGCAACAATGAAGGAAAGAAACAGACCAAGAAGATTGCCAACCTCTACAATTATCAGGGCTTAAAGAGAACTTCAGTAACTGAAGCTCAGGCCGGTGATATCGTCATGTTCTCAGGAATCGAGGATATTGGAATCGGTGACACAATCGGCGTTGTAAACGAATATAACCCACTGCCTTCAATCGCAATTGAAGAACCTACATTGTCTATGAACTTTATGGTTAACACATCACCATTCCAGGGCAAGTCAGGCAAGTATGTTACTTCAAGAAACATCAAGGACAGACTCGCAAGAGAACTGGAAACCAATGTCGGATTAAAGGTAGAAGATACAGAAACAACAGATACATTCAAAGTATCAGGACGTGGTGAACTGCATCTTTCTGTACTTCTTGAAAACATGAGAAGAGAAGGTTACGAAGTAGCCGTATCTAAACCTCAGGTAATCATGAAGAAGATTGACGGAAAACTGTGTGAACCAGTTGAAGAAGTTATCTGTTCAGTACCAAATGAATATTCAGGTACCATCATCAATTCACTGAACTTAAGAAAAGGTCAGATGATTGACCTTGAAGATGAAGGTTCATATACAAAGGTTATCTACCATGTAACAACAAGAGGTCTTCTTGGTTACAGATCTGAATTCATCAACTCAACCAAGGGTGAAGGTGTCATGGTCAGAAAGTTCATCCAGTATGAACCATTCGTAGGAGAAATTCCTGAAAGACTGAACGGTGCACTGATTTCTATGGCCAGCGGTAAAGCCATGACTTACTCTATCTGGAATCTTCAGGATAGAGGTCAGATGTTCATCTCTCCTGGTATGGATATCTATGAGGGTATGATTGTCGGTGTTTCCAGCAAGGATCAGGACATTGAAGTCAACCCAACCATCAATAAGCACATGACAGCTGTAAGATCTACAGGTGCTGATGAAGCCATGAAGCTTGTACCTCCAAGAGTATTCTCACTTGAAGAAGCTCTTGAATTCATCAACGATGATGAACTGGTTGAAATTACACCGGATGCCATCAGAGTAAGAAAGAGATACCTGACTAATATTGACAGACGCCGTCATATGCGTGAAATCAATAAACAGGCAAAAATCGAAGAATAATCAATTGACCCCTATGGGGTCTTTTGTTTGGTAAAATTAACTTATGATTGAAATCGATAATACACATTATTCCTATGTTTTTTCTAAAGACAACAAACCGGCTGCCGTATGCAAAAGCGGTGATGTTGTAACTTTTGTAACTTTAGACTGCTATAACGGTTTGATACAGAATGAGAATGATGTTCATGAAGAACTTGATACATCCAACTGCAATCCGGCAACAGGTCCCTTATATGTGGAAGGTGCTATGCCAAATGATGCACTTAAGGTAACTGTTCTTGATATTGAAGTTGACGATAAAGGAGTCATGGTCAATTATCCTGACTGCGGTACAACACTTCCAAACAATAAGCCACGGACAAAAGTCTTCAGTATTAAAGACGGCAAGACCATGTTCAATGACATTGAGATAGAGCTTGTTCCAATGATTGGAGTCATCGGAACAGCTCCTAATGATAAAGATGTTCCAACTGGCCACGTATTTGAGAATGGCGGCAATATGGATTCCCGTCTGAATAAGTCGGGTGCAGCAATCTATCTTCCGGTAAATGTTGAAGGTGCACTTCTTTCAATGGGTGATTTACATGCCTCTATGGGTGATGGGGAAATGGTAGGAACCGGTATTGAAGTTGCCGGTAAAGTTAAAGTTCAGGTAGAAGTAATCAAAAACGCAGATCTTAAATGGCCAATTACCGACGCCGAAGGATACTGGTTTATCAATACATGTGGAAAGACCTGTGATGAAGCAATCGCAGCAGGATATAAAGAAATGCATAGACTGCTGGTTAAGAATTACGGTTTTGATGAAAGCGATGCAGCCATGTATATATCTTTACAGGGAAGACTTGAAGCTTCACAGGCCTGTCTGTCGAGTGAAGGAGGAGGCAATTCCTTCCGTATCGGTACACCAAAACTTAAAGAAAAAACGCTTATTTAATAAAAAGCCGAATTGACAGAGGTCACTTCTGTGATAAAATATAAAAGGTTATCGAGCAGATAACTTTTTAAATACTTTTTTGGGAGGTAAGCATGAACGATAAGAAAAAAGTTATTCTGACATGCAGCGTTTGCCTGTCAAGAAACTATGTGACAAACAAAAATTCTAACAAGGCAGAACGCCTTGAACTGAATAAGTTCTGTCCAAAGTGTAATAAACATACCTTACATAAGGAAACAAAGTAGGAGGAAAGTTATGAAGTGGTTTAGTCTAAAAGCAATCTTTAAAGAAATCGGTAAAATCAGATGGCCTAAGAAAGGTGATCTTGTTACTAGCTCAGTACAGGTAATCATCTTCGTTGCCTTCTTTGCCGGATTCTTCTATCTGTGCCAGTTCCTGGTTACATTAGTTCTTCAGCTTATGGGAGTAATCGCATAATGGAAGAGAACAAGAAGGAGTGGTACGTTGTCAATACCTATGCCGGTCAGGAAAGAAGAGTAAAAGAAAATCTTGAAAAAAGACTGGAAACAATGGGTATCTCTGACAACCTGTTCAGAATCGTTGTAGCAGAAGAAACTCAGATTGAAGTTAAAAACGAAAAGAGTAAAGAAGTTGTAAAGAACATCTTCGCCGGTTACCTGTTCGTTGAAATGATCATGACTGATGAAGCCTGGTACGTTGTAAGAAACACTCCAGGTGTAACTGGATTTATCGGTTCATCTGGTGGTGGTGCAAAACCTATCCCAGTTAAGGAAAAGGAAATCGAAGCTGTACTTAGAAGAATCGGTCAGTCTGATAAAGCTGTTGAAGTTGACTTCAAGGTTGGCGATACAGTTAAGATTTTATCTGGTCCATTCTCTGGTATGGAAGGTACAGTTGATGCAATGAACGATGAAACACAGATTGCTACTGTGCTGATCATCCTGTTCGGCAGAGAAACACCAACTGATATCTCATACGTAGATTTAGGTCAGGCACTTTAATCAATAAGCCGCATTATGCGGCTTTTACTTATTTATGGTAGAGATTATTATTTATACAATCACCGCATTTCATCTGATATACGGAATGCTGCTCACAAAGAAAAGAATAGCTCATCACAGTATCTGGCTTTCAATATCACTGCTGGATCTGGTGATTGGTTTTCTTTCACGCTATATCAATATCCTTGTATATATCTATGTTGGAATTCTTTGTGTTTTTCTATATGTGGACTGTTCAATAATTATTCACGGCAATGATGCAGATGTTTCAGATACCGACATTCTTATCGTACTTGGTCATCAGCTCGATGAAGGAAATATTGGTACATGTCTTAAGAACAGACTCAATAAAGCGATTGAAGTTCTTAAAGACAATGAAAAGAAAATAATTGTTACCGGAGGATATACCGGTTCAGATATTTCTGAAGCAGAGGCAATGAAGAATTACCTGGTTGGTAAAGGAATAGCAGAAGATAGAATACTTGTTGAAGATGAATCAATGACAACTATTGAAAACTTCGAGAATACTATCAGAAAGTATCCCGAAACAAAAGATATGAACATCGGCATCATCTCAAGTGAGTATCATCTTTTACGTGCCAGAAGAATCGCAAAAAGAACCGGATATACAAACATCAAAACAACTGCATCAAAGTCAGAACCGCTTCTTATGGTTCATCACATGACACTGGAAAAATATCTGCTGCTCACAAAGAAATAGCAATCAGAACAGGAAGACACGTCCGATTTTTATATAATAAAGACAGGAGATTAATTTATGGAAAAGAAAAAACAAAATGTATTTTTGATGATTATGGGTGTGCTGATTCTGGCGGCTATTGTAATTACGGCTTGCTCAATCAGTCAGTCACCTGTACTCTGCAGCCTTGCTTTATTGGTTCTTGTTTTTGTTGCGTTGTATGGTTTTGTACTTTATAAGAAACCACACGGAAATCTGTTAAAACTTGCCATGCTTCTTTTTGCTGGAATATATATTACTTCAGCAATTATAGTTGCTTCAGAAGGCAATGGAATCGTTGCTCTTAACGTTATCGGTACCTTGGCTGCTTCAGCTGTTGTATATGGGGCAGGAAGACTTGATAGAATTGAACAGAACAAATATATTTTTATCATTGCCGACGTTATCTTCTTTGCTTTGGAATTGTTTTCAGCAATTACCTGGCCAAACAGAAACTTTGTCGAAACCTTTGTACTGTTCAATCACTTCATTATTTTTAACACACTTGTAATTGCATACTTTATCCGTTATAAAGAACACAAAGAAGCAGGTGTTTCAGACAAATAAAAAGATCACACATTACGTATAGTATTAAAAAAGTGCTTTGAATAAAGCACTTTAATTTTGTTTTTTGAAGTATGAATTGAACAGCGGCTGTATCAGTTTGTATATTGCCAGAAACATCAGTGTTTCGATTGGCCACATGATCAGATTCTTTATTATTGATTTGGTCACATAATAGAGGTATGCATTTGAATACAGGATATATGACCACAATGAACCAAGTAAGACATTCACAAAGATATTTACACAGCCCTTGCTGATAAAGACGTTCAGGAAATTAACCTTTTTATAAAGGAAGATTCTGTATATGGCAATTGAAAGAATGGCTGTCAGTGTATATCCGGCAAAGAATGGACCGGTAGGATAAATAAAGAAAGATACTATATCTTCAATCAGCGCAAAAAGAAGGCATTCGCTCATTTTGAAGTTGGCGGCAACCATCATCGTTACGAGGAATGTAAAGTATATTCTAAGGTTTTCGCCAACGGGAATATAGAAGAAAGAAATGGCCACACTGAGTGCAATAAGGATAGCCAGTAATGCTAATTTTCTTGTTTTCATAAGTTAATCATAGCACTAATAAGATTATGCTAAAATAATGTTGTTATGGAATTGGTAGTAACTTTATCAGAGTTCAATAATATTCATGCACTTGCTGATTATGGTGTATCAATAATGGCCGGAAGTGATTTTTCCAGTCGTTTTTCCTATACAAGAGAAGAGCTTAGAAAGATAGTCTCAACCGCAAAACAGAGAGGCATAAAGGTCTATGTATCTGTTGATGCTTTCATCAATGAGAATGACCTTACTTTCCTTTATGAATATATCGAAGATCTCAAGATAATGGATGTTGACGGTATCTATTTCAATGATCTTGCTGTCTATAATGCAGCACAGTCTTTTGGAATAGAAAACAAGCTGATTTATGACGGTGGACCAATGATTACCAATTCACTGGATGTATCGGCATATCTTTCTTTGGGTATAGATTCAGTTACTCTGGCAAGAGAAATGACTCTTGATGAAGATACAAACATATTAAGAGATCACGCGGGAAAACTTGATATGCAGATATTCGGTCATTTGAGAATGTCTACTTCAAAAAGAATGTTCATGTCCAATTACTTCAAATATATCGGAGCCGACTATAATCCTAAAAACAGAGACAATCTGACAATAGTCGAAGAAAAGAGAGACTATTCATTACCGATTAAAGAGACAGAGTATGGAACAAATATCTATACTGACTATATCCTGGAATGTTCAGAAGAGATTCCTTATTTCAACAGACTCTTAAAGCGTGGAATTATGGATGATGCCTTTATTGACTTTGATGTGACACTGGATGCAGTAAGATCATACGTCAGAATAAGAGACAACAATGCCCAGTTTATTGCCAAGGCACTCAGATATAAATATCCTGAAGTCAATTTTGACAGCGGATACTTTTTTACCAAGACAAACATTATAAAAGAAAATGAAAAAGATTGAACTACTTGCACCGGCAAAGGATCTTGCGAAAGCAAAGATTGCCATATTGTATGGAGCAGATGCGGTCTATATCGGCGGCAAGTATTTTTCACTTCGCTCAAGGGCCAGCAATTTTACTCTTGAAGATATTGCGGAGACTGTTGCGTTTGCTCATGAAAGAAAAAGAAGAGTATATGTTACCTGCAATATTGTCTTCCATGACGATGATTTCTTTGGGTTAAAAGAATATCTGGCTGCTTTGGAAGAGATAGGTGTTGATGCGATCATCATTTCATCTTTGGCTGTATTAAAGATTGCCAAAGAGGTTGCCCCAAGACTTGAATGTCATATGTCTACCCAGTTATCGATCTGCAATTCAGCAGCTGTTTCAGTATTAAAGAATGCAGGGGCAGACAGAGTGGTTCTGGCAAGAGAAATGTCAATTGATGAGATTAAGGAATGTACACTGAATTCAACTGTTGAAACTGAAGCCTTTATTCATGGCGGCATGTGTTCTAACTATTCAGGAAGATGTACACTTTCTAACCGTATGACTTTAAGAGATGCCAATAGAGGCGGTTGTGCACACAGCTGCCGCTGGAAATACTTTATTTATGAAGGTAAAGAGATGGTTTCTGATTTGAATGTGCTCCTGTCTCTTTCAAGCAAGGACCTCCGTGCTTCAAGCTATATTGAAGAAATGATTAAGTGTGGAGTTGCTTCTTTAAAGATAGAAGGCAGAATGAAGTCAGAATACTACATCGCTCAGGTTGTTAAGACCTACAGAGAGATGATTGATGAAGTATATGAAAAAGGTTCAATAACTCCTGAAAGACTTGCCTATTATGACAGTGAACTAACTAAAGCTGAAAACAGACCGAGTGATGATGGCTTCCTTTCTGGAGACTGCGACAATACAAAACACCTGTATGGCATAAACGGGGAAGGTGTAACTCATGATTATGTGGCATATGTAAAGAATTATGATGAAAACAGGTCACTGGCACTGATAGAAGTTAAGAACAAGTTCATGGTTGGTGATGAACTGGAAGTATTCGGACCTCAAATGCCAAATACTGTATTCAAGAATACACTGATGTTCGATACAGAATGGAAAAAGACTGATTCTGCCAACAAGCCTACTGAACTTTTATATATCAGACTGCCGTTTGCGGTAAAGAATGCCTGCATGATCAGAAAGGTGCATAAAGACTGATGGTTATTGAAGGTGCTATCTCTATCAAGGCTGCATTACAGTCAGGCAAAAGAGATATTAATAAAGTCTATATCGACAAGAATAAAAAGACCAAAGACTTCAATTACATAAGAAGACTTCTCAAAGAGAAACATGTTTTAAGTGTGGAGACAACAAGGGAAGAACTTGAAAAGATTACTGATTCAAGAACCTTTGGCGGAATACTTGCTGATGTAAGTGAAAGAAGAAGCGATGAGTTTACAGATGGTGATGTTTTTGTTGTCGACGGCGTAGAAGATCCTTTCAATCTGGGCTATATCGCCAGAAGCCTGTATGCGTTCGGTATTAAAAACCTTGTACTTCCTGGTCGTGATTATTCCTTCATGGAATCGCAGATTCTTAAGTCAAGTGCCGGTGCAAGTGAATACATGAATGTTATCTATGCAGAGGATATGGTTGAATGTGTTAAAGGCCTGAAAAAAGACTACCGTATCTATGGTTTAAAGCGTGATGATACTTCAAAAGATATATTTGATACAGTGTTTCATGATAAGTCATGTTTCCTTTTAGGAGGCGAAAAAAGAGGCTTATCAGGGGGATTGGAAGAGCTGTGTGATGAGTATCTTTATATCTCTTATGGAAGTGATTTCCGCAATGCCCTCAATGCCTGCAGTGCCTGTGCAACTGTTGCTACACTGCTTTATAGACAGAAGAGAAAATGATTACTTCATTAGACAATAAAAAGGTAAAAGAGTGGACCAAACTCCATCAGAAAAAGTATCGTAATGATACTTATCTTTTACTTGAAGAAGAAACTGTAAAAGCGGCATATGAAAAGGGCTATCTTAAGACTCTTGTCTACGTTGGCGATAAACCGTTTGACTTTCCTGAAAGCTATGATGTGACTGAAGAAGTCATGAACAAGATCTCTATGAGCGATGGTCTATATTATATCGGTGTGGCAACAAAGATAAAGATGTCAGATGACTATAAAGAAAGAGTGCTGATTCTTGATGAACTGCAGGACCCTTTGAATATCGGAAGAATCATAAAAAATGCCAGTCAGTTTGGTTATGATTCTGTAATACTCAGTGAAAATGCTGCTGACTTCTATAACGAAAAAGCCATTGAGGCAGCAGGTGATGCCCTGTATAAAGTAAACATTAACCGTACAGATATAAAAGAAGAAATACTTAAACTTAAAAGCCAGGGTTTCAAAGTATATTCAACAGGTCTATGGAAAAATACCAGAGATTTAAGAGAAATAAAAGAAAGCCCTAAAATGGCTTTCGTAATGGGTAATGAAGGAAGTGGTGTAAGAGAAGAAATCTATCAGGTATCAGATGATACAGTAAAGATAGATATGCACAACATTGACTCATTAAATGTAGCAATGGCAGCAGCTATTGTAATGTACCGTTTCAGTAAATAACGTCAAAGTCCCTTTCATCCTTGAGAGGGGTTTCTTTTATCGCATAATCATCTATTTCTATATAGTGATGAGGCATCATTATTTCTTTTAAAAAGGCATCAATTGACTCATCTTTTCCCTGTACCTCTACAGCTACATTTCCGTTGTCGAGGTTTTTCACATAACCTGTCAGACCATAGGCTCTGGCAATATTGATGGCTGTCCATCTGAAACCGACACCCTGTACCTGACCCGTGAATATTACATAATACCTTTTCATAGATATATTATAATTAACTTTGTATGAATGAATATCTCGATTTATTTCTGACCTGGGCCAAGATCGGCGGCTTCACCTATGGTGGCGGTTATGCCATGCTGCCGATGATCATCAGAGAAGTGGATGAACATAAACACTGGGCCAGCGAAGAAGAAATACTTGATTACTATGCCATGTCACAGTGCACACCAGGCGTACTGGCCGTCAACGTGGCTACTTTTGTCGGTTATAAAAGAAAAGGTGTAATGGGTGGTATTATCGCAACTCTAGGAGTAATATTTCCTTCAATTGTCATTATTTCTATCATTGCGACATTCCTCAATAATTTTGCCGATGAACCAATAGTAAGACATGCGCTTAACGGCATTTCAATTGCTGTATGTGTTTTGATGTCAAAGACACTGGTGAAGATGGGCAAATCATCACTTAAAGATGTAAAGACCATAGCCATCTTTATTGCATCTTTTATTTCAGTGTTTTTCCTGGGTGTAAGCACTATTGTAATTTCTGTATGTGCAGGAATTCTTGGTTATATCTTCTTTAGACTGGAGGATAAGAAATCATGTTAGCAATAAAGATGATTATCGAATTCTTCAAGACCGGTCTGTTTGCGATTGGCGGAGGTCTGGCTACTATTCCTTTCTTAAAGGAAATGGCTCTCAACTATGGCTGGTTTACTCTTGATGATCTGCAGATGATGATCAATGTTGCCGAATCTACACCTGGTCCAATCGGCATCAATATGGCTACCTATGTCGGATTCAACAACATGGGAGTAATCGGTGGCCTAATCACTACGCTTTCACTGGTATGTCCAAGCATTATTGTCATTATTCTTGTCGCCAAGGCGCTCGACAGATTCAAAGACAGTAAAGTTGTAACAGCTGTATTCAAGACTTTAAGGGCAGCGGTACTGGGACTTGTACTGTATGCTGTATACGATATATTCAAAAAGACACTGTTTAGCAGTGTAACCATAATAAATGTCAAAGAGTTTATTATCTATGCGCTGGTTCTTGGTATATCGATTAAATTCAAGAAAATTTCTCCGATTGCGATAATTGCCGGATGTGCAGTAATCGGAATCATCTTTGCACTATAGAGGTACTTATGGAAAACATTGTTCAAAACATCAAGGATTTTGTCTGGGGAAAACCAATGCTGATTTTCCTTCTGGGTGCGCATATCTACCTGACATTAAGAACGAGATTCGTTCAAAGAAAGATCTTTAAGGGTATTGCCCTGTCATTCAAGAAAGATGACGGTAAGGGAGATGTATCGGTATTCGGTGCACTCACTACCGCTTTGGCTTCAACAGTTGGAACCGGCAATATCATCGGTATGGCCGGAGCCGTTATTGCCGGGGGTCCTGGTGCTGTCTTCTGGACCTGGATTGGTGGTTTCTTCGGCGTAGCAACAAAATATGCCGAGACATTCATCGCCGTAAAACATCGTGAAAAAAACGAAGACGGAAGTTATATCGGTGGAGCTATGACGGCTTTAAAGTCAATAAACCTTCCTGTTCTGGCAATCTTCTTCTGTATAGCTGCCATTGTCGGAGCGTTCGGTATCGGCTGTCTGACACAGGCCAATGCCATCGCATCTTTAGCTAAAGACAACTACAATATTTCACCGGTAATCACAGGTATCGTTCTGGCAGTGCTTACTGCCATCATTGTATTTGGCGGAATCAAATCAATCGCCAATGTCTGTGAAAAACTGGTACCACTGATGTCCGCTGTCTATATTGTCGGATGTATCATCATCCTTTTGATCAACTGGAAATATCTCGGTCAGACTGTATCGCTTATTATCTCAAGCGCTTTCTCGCCAAAAGCTGTAGCCGGTGGCTTTGTCGGTTCGTCCATTATCCTGGCAATCCGCAATGGTTTAAGTAAGGGCCTGTTCTCCAATGAGGCAGGTATGGGTTCTGCTCCTCAGGCTTCAGCTGCCGGAGCTGCCAAGAATGCCGTCATGCCATCACTTGTTGGTATGACCGGTGTCTTCTGGGATACGCTGATTATCTGTGCGATGACCGGACTTGTTCTGATCTCAAGCGTTCTTGCCAATCCGGATATTGACGCAACTGTTCTTAATGATGCCTCAAAACTGTGCTCAGCTGTCTTTGCGACAATTCCTTATATCGGTACACCGCTTCTGATATTCGGAGTACTGACATTCTCTTACTCGACAATTCTTGGCTGGAACTACTATGCAACTCAATCAGTCGGTTATCTGTTTAATGAAAAAGCCAAGAAGTTATATCTTGCAGTCTGGGTAGCACTTATCTATGTCGGTTCAATCAGTGCCAATCAACTGGTCTGGAACATTGCCGACATCATGAATGCCCTGATGGTTATTCCGAATATGATTGCTGTACTGCTTCTTACAAAAGAGATTGTCAAAGATACTGATTATTATCTGTATGAAAATCATCTGGATGAAAAAGATCCGGATATGAAATAGGAGAACGTATGAAAATAAACAAATATATTGACCACACATTATTAAAGGCTGATGCAACCAAAGAACAGATTACAAAACTATGTAATGAAGCAAAGCAGTACGACTTCGCCAGCGTCTGTGTAAATACCTGTTATGTACCACTGTGTAAAGAACTGTTAAAGGGTACAGATGTAAAGGTATGCTGTGTAGTGGGTTTCCCTCTTGGTGCCATGGATTCAAAGTCAAAAGCATTTGAAACAGCAACCGCAGTCGAGAACGGAGCTGAAGAAATCGACATGGTTATCAATATCGGTGCAGCCAAAGAAGGAAACTTTGAATATGTTGAAAAAGACATTTCTGAAGTAGTAAAAGCAGCAAAAGGAAATACAGTAAAAGTAATCATCGAAACTTGTCTATTAACTGATGAAGAAAAAGTAAAAGCCTGCAAAGCAGCAATGAATGCCAAAGCAACCTTCGTTAAGACATCAACCGGTTTCTCTACAAACGGTGCAACGACAGAAGATGTAGCACTGATGAAGAAAACCGTAGGAAACAATTGTCTTGTTAAAGCGGCAGGCGGTATCAGATCATATGAAGATGCCCTTAAGATGATTGAAGCCGGAGCAGACAGACTTGGCTGTTCAGCAGGTATCAAGATTATCGAAGGCTATAACGAAGCCAACAAATAAAAAGTCAAAAGAAGTGAGATATTCACTTCTTTTTTCTGCCTGATTAAATATACAAAAACACATTATTGAAAGTATAATTACTAAAAAGATTAATCTTAAGGAAACATCAATAATTACAGGGGGAAGTGTTTATGTTTTATGAATTCAGTAATTTCGGATCAAAACTGTTTGATGACTCCAGAATAAAAGCAGGCATCAGCAGTGATGATTATTCCAAATATACAGAAGCAAAGAAATCCAAGAACATACTGGATTCAAAGACAGCCGACAGAATTGCTGAAGCAATGAAGAACTGGGCTGTTGAAAATGGATGCACCCATTATACCCACTGGTTCCATCCGCTCAACGGATCTACAGCTGAAAAACACAATTCCTTCATTGATGAAGAAGATGATAAACCGATTCTCAGATTCTCCGGAAAATCTTTAATCAAGGATGAACCGGATGCTTCCAGTTTTCCAAGTGGTGGCCTGAGAGCTACTTTTGAAGCAAGAGGCTATACGTACTGGGATATTACTTCTCCTGCCTTTATCAGAGGACACGTTCTTTATATTCCGACTATCTTCGTATCCTATACCGGTGATTCTCTTGACACTAAAGGACCATTGTTGAAATCCATAAATGCAGTTGATAAAGCAGCGACTTCTTTAATGCAGTCGCTTGGCTATAAGGACGTAAAGAGTGTAATGCCTTGTACTGGCCTTGAACAGGAATACTTTCTGGTAGACAGGTCTGTATTCTTAAAAAGAAGAGATCTTATTCTGACGGGTAAAACACTGTTTGGTACAGTTCCACCTAAGTCACAGGAACTTGAAAGACATTACTGCGGATCAATCCCTGAAAGAATTAACAGTTTCATGGAAGACGTCAATGTTCAGCTTTGGGATCTTGGTATCTATGCCAAGAGCGAACACAACGAAGTAGCACCTGGACAGTTTGAGCTGGTACCGGTGTATTCTTCATTGAACAAAGCAATAGACCAGAACATGATTATTATGGACATTCTCGGAAAGACTGCGTTGAAGCACGGTCTTGTATGTCTGCTCCATGAAAGTCCGTTCAAAGGTGTCAACGGTTCAGGAAAACATAACAACTATTCGCTTTTGTGTGACAATGGAATAAACATGTTCAGTCCAGGTAAAACTCCCGAAAGCAATCTCTGCTTTTTCCTTGCTGTTGCAGCTTTAATTAAAGCTGTTGATAAGTATGCTGATCTGATCAGACTGTCTTCAAGTGACTCGGGAAATGACTTCAGACTTGGCAGTAATGAAGCTCCTCCGGCAATAGTCTCAATGCATCTTGGTGATGTAATTGAAGAAATTCTGGCATCTTTGAAAGATGGAGATGATTACCACAAACTGTCCATATCGCATCTTCCAAAAGACACATCTGACAGAAACCGTACTTCACCGGTTGCGTTTACCGGCAACAAGTTTGAATTCAGAATGCTCGGTTCATCTTTAAATCCATCATTCCTTAATACGGTAATCAATACTTCGCTTGCTGAGGTGTTTGAAGAAATAACAGAAGCACTTAAAGAATGTGATTCTATTGATGAAGTTAACAGTAAAGCTGTAAACATAATAAAAGATATATATAAGAAACACGGTAGAGTAATTTTCTCCGGTAACGGCTATGACAGAAAGTGGCCTAAAGAAGCAGAGCAAAGAGGCTTAGAAATCATCCCTACCTTCTATGAGGCAATAAGTCATTTCCTGAAAGATGAAAGTGTTGCTCTGTTTGAAAAACACGGTGTTTTCTCAAGAAGAGAAATTGAAGCCAGAAGTGAAATCATGTATGAATCATACGTGAATGTAAGAAGCATAGAGACAAAAACACTCACAGCAATCGTTTACCAGGATATCATCCCTTCCTATATCAAAGAACTAAAATCTGTCACTTCTATAAGTCCGGAATATATCTCTGAATCAATGAAGACAAAAGCAGTCAAACTGATGGACTTTATTGATCAGTGTTCCAGGTTGTGCGGTAAGGTTGAAGATGAACTTGAAGCTTTAAAGAATATGGATTCCTATACAGACAAAGGAAGACATATGCTGGAAAAGGTTCTTCCTGAAGCGGAAAAACTCAGGAATACTTTAGATACAATAGAACACTATATATCCAGAGACAACCTTCCTTGTCCAGGTTACGAAGAACTGTTTTTCAGTATTGATTACTGATTTAATATACTGAAATTATTTGCCAGAAGCCTTGTAAAGAGATATACTGAATAAGCATGTCGCCAGATATCTGATGGCAAAGAAAGTTTTAAAAAGGTTACACAATGAAGGAATTAAAATTAGAAACAATCAGTATTTCAGAAGAAGATATTATTACAACAAGTGGAAAATGTACAGCAAGCGGAGAATCATACATTCTTACGATTGACCGTGGATCCGGAAGTTTCTGCGGTTGGGACCTGTATACACAGGCTCAGCCAAAAATTGAAGGCTCTAGCAGCACGTTTGCTTATTTCGATGAAAACGGTGCACAGAAGCAGACGGATTTAGCTACAAACGAATGGCCTGATGGTGATGAAGGCATTGCGATGTGGTTCCATTACAATAGCGGCAATTTCTACCTGTGTGATAAATCAGAACATCATCATACATACGTACCTGAATAACTAAAAAAATACACTTAATAAGTGTATTTTTTATAAAATAAAGTCATGGCAACCAATCCATATTTATCAGTTATCATTCCCTGTTATAACTCTGAAGCATTTATAGAGAAATGTCTTGAATGCCTGAAGAAACAGACTTCAAAGGATTTTGAAATTATTTTTGTTGATGATGGATCAGAAGATAAAACAGCAGAGATTCTGAATAACTTTGATTATGGAAACAAAAAGATAATTAAAACTGAACACGTTGGACCCGCTGAAGCTCGAAATATCGCAGTTAAACAAGCCAAAGGTGAATACATCTGGTTTGTTGACTCTGATGATTTGTTTGAACCTGACGCTGTAGAAAAGATAATCTGTTCTTTAAAAGAAAGCAATGCTGATGTATTGCGTTTTTCCTATAGAGTCAATAAAAACAGTAGCATAAAATCTATTGAGCCTCCATTTAGACCTGGTATCTATGAAGGAAAGTCTTTAAAAGAAATGCAGAGATATGCAGTCGGATATGCCGATGCTGCACCGTTCTTTTTATGGATTCATGTCTACAGAAGAGAACTGATTAAAGATGTACCTTTGTTGTCTTTATGGGAATATCTCTCAGAGAGTAACTTTTTCAACCAAAGAGTATATCCGCGTATTAAGAAACTGCAGGTTATAGATGATGTGCTTTATCAGTACAATATCAGACCGGGAAGTGCATCGTTTGTGCATAGACCGATTCTGGATAAGACAATGAATCTTTATAGAGCGCTTAAAGAAGACTTAATGTCTATTGGCATTTATGAAGAATATAAGGATATGGTTGCTTTTTCAATTGTCGATACATTGATGTTGGGATTATGTATTCCGCATAGAGGTGCATTTGTAACAGAATATTCATACTGTTCAAGTATTGAAGTAGCACATAAAAGAATACAGGATATTATGAATACCGATGAATTTGATGAACTGATAAAAGAGGCATCAAAGCAATACGGATCACCACTAATAAAAAAGGCCCATGAAATTCTCTTAGAAAGAAACGAGAAGGAACTGTTTGAGTTTCTTAAAAATATCAATAAATAACATGAAAACACGTAAAAACCGGTAATTATTGCCGGTTTTTGTTACACGTTAAATAACTTGATACAAAAAGAGATAAAATGATAGAAATAGGGGTAGCGCTATGAGGAAGATTTTATCAGTATTATTTATGGTATGTCTGATGGTTATATCAGGCACAAATATGATTCATGCAGGTGAACAGCATGTTCATGGTGAAGTTGTTTATGACAAAGAACTGAACAACGAAGTTATTCAGTCTTTTAAATCAGCACCGGGACGCACAAGCATGGTAGAAATACCGGCAGGCAATTATTACCTGACAGAAGACGTTACTCTTACTGCCCATATTACTTTGGCAGACGCCGATTACAACGGTACCATCCGTATCTGCCTCAACGGACATATACTGGACTGCAACGGTTACGGGTTTGATTATGGAGAAAAATCATGTGTTAACTGTGACATGACGAGAACAGGATATAAATGTATTGAGGCTGAAATAACCGACTGTAAAGAAACCTGTCACAAATACAGAGTCGAGAATAACAAGTGGATTCTTGACGAAGAAAACGGAACAGAAAAAATATATGGAGGAGTTATAACCAGCAGAGACTACTGCAATGCCGGCAGCGGTTGTATTTATTCTGACCTGGGGGTTGGGTTAACAAAATTCAACAACATTAATTTTGTAGGTTCAGATTTTGGTATTCAAAATCCGGATGATGGCGGCACATATTTACGTTATCTTATTTCCATATCACAGGAAGCAGAAATAGAAGAATGTAACTTTGTCGGAAATTATTTTGATGATTATACAACGGGCTATATTCTGATGAACACTCAATATGGCAGTGAAAAAACAATAGTAAAAAACTGTTACTTCAGTAATAACTACAGCAGTTTAGACCCAGGCGTTTATGAGAAAGGCATTATCTGCAAAAAAACAGAATACGGATCCCTTTTAATTACCGATACCACTATTGAAAACAACAAATTTACTGGCGGAGGACTTTGGCTTGACGGCAATTCAAAAGTTGAACTGGGTGGAACGGTTATCATCAGAAACAATGGTATAGAAAAAGAACAAAACCTTTATATTAAGAATTTTTACAGCAATGTAGACAGTATATTAATAAATCAGGAAACAGGTCTTGATACAGACTCATCAATCGGATTAAGCTTCAGAGATAGTCCTGAAAAAAACAAAGCAGAAAGTTTTACACTGATGAAGGATAAAACCTACAGCTACAGTGACTTGGCTGATATTTTCTATTCAGATAACAGGAACTATTTTGTAACTGCCAAGACCAACTGCCTGGAATATAAAAACATCATCAAAGAACAGCCTGATTCAACAAATGAATATGGTTTCATTCTTGATAGTGATTTCCTTAACACATCAGGTATTGAAGTCAGCTATAAATGGAAGAGCCTGAAGACAGAAGAAATCAAACATAATCCTTTGACAGAAACTCAGAATTATATCGATTTAAGCGATAAGCTTGATTCAAGATACATTCCTTATATTCCTGAATATAAAGATGGTAAGTGGAACACAAACCAGGGGGCCGCTTTATTTGGGGTTCATCTGAATAAAGGTGACACCATATTTGTTGAAGGATTATCTCAAAACAATACCGGAACTGTTCGATTTGCTTTAGATAAGTTTCCAATGTTTGGAACATATACAGAAATTAATTCCGCAAAAGCTTCCAGCTATATAGAAAAGAGCGGAGACTATTATTTCGTGATAAGTGGTGAAGGTTTTGTTGATGGTTTCTGTTTCTATTTGTTAAAAGAAGATAAAACACTTGTTAATAGAGACAAAGCATACTGTCTTCCTGAAAAATATGGAGCATTCAACGCCTGTTTTGCAAAGATAAAGAAGAACGGCGAGAGTTATGTAAACCTGATGTCAAATGTTGTAGAGAAAGATGGTTACAAAGTTTCCTTTGTATATGGAGATACTGATTTATACACAAGACCATATCTGAATATAATTGGTGGTTCAAAGATTTCAAAACCATCTGATCCGGATGGATGGCAAGCTACTGAATGGTATAAAGAACCAGAACTGATCAATAAATGGGATTTCAGCAAAGATGAGGTTAACGGCAACATTACTCTCTATGCAAAATATGAACCGGCAGTAGATGTTATCGGCGGCAACACCATGAATGTCGGAGCAACTGATAAAGATGTAGTAATGTATGTCGGCGCAGGTTTAGACGGATTATCAATTGCCAATTTCGAAAGCATTACTATTGATGGCACAGAATATAAAAAGTCTGATCTTCAACAGGGTACAGACGGAGAAAACACTTACTACTACAACGATGACATCAGAATAGAAACCGGCTGTCTGAAAGTTACTTTCAGCAAGGACTATATGAATAAGCTTAGGGTTGGAAATCATGAAGTGGAATTCTCATTAAGCGGAACTCTTGGAACACTGGATCTTTCAAAAGAGGACCTTAAAACAACCATCAAAGTAAAAGATCCAAACAGCTATAAGGTTGTAAATACATCAGTTAAATAATTACAGTAAAGGTGAAACAAATGAAAAAATTATTAGCTATATTGATTCTTTTGACTTTATGTCTGACAGGATGCAATAAAGAAAAGACAAGAATTGAGCAGTTGCTTGATGAAGGATATCAGATTGATTTCTTCGGCGGAAACCTTGCAGGTTTCAGAAAAGGTGAAGAAGAGCTCGAAGACTATATTATCTTTACTCTTAATGTATCAGATGCTGTACAGAATAAAATTGACAGTCTTGATTTCTTCTCTGATTCATATTTCGATGATGCTGCTGAATTATATGCAGAATGTGAAATACTTGAAGAAACAAACTGTATGCAATATGTCCCATCAGATGAAGAAGTTCAGAAATATGTTGGCATGACTCTTGGTGAACTTGCAGGCGAAGGTTTTGAAGAGTGGGGTTCAATGGTTGATGAAACAGGCGCAACCTATGAGATGGACAATGGTTATTTCCGTATCAATGTCAGGATGGATCCGGCTTTAAACTTTGATACACAAGACGATTTCTCATATAACGAAATTTTGGAAATGAAGATTGTAGAAGTTGAAGTTGGAGGTTTATCTTCAAACATCGCTTCAACTCTGGGAATGGAATAACAGAACAAACAGAAAACAGGCACTCAATATAAAATGAGTGCTTTTCTTTTGCGTAAAAAAGCAGAGAGTATTCTCTGCTTAAGCTATTTTTGTATAAAGTTTGAATATTCTGTACCAGAATGGTGATGTTACAAGTTCATATTCACCAATCAGTTCTTCAACTGTTGCGCCAAATCTCTGTTTCATCTCGAATAATCCGTAATCAGGATTGTCTTTAGAGAAGTTACCAGTGATGCCATAGAAGTTATATCTTTCCATGTTGTGGTCAATGGCGTATTTAATACCCCAGTTATAGCAGGAGAATGAAGTCTTGTAGCGCATGAAGTTTTCATCATTTCCAATCAACATGCAGATCATTTCTCTGTCAGAACATAGCCACAATAATGATGAGACAGCAATCTCTTCGCCATACTCTTTGATCATTTCATTGAAATGCTCGATATTCTTGTTGTAGTTGGCAATGGCTGTATCTTCTTCTTTCTGTTTTACCAGTGCCTTCTTTTCATTTATGACAAGTTTTCCGGCTTTGGCTTTCTCTTCGTTTTCTTTACGGGCATTAAGTATCTCGTCAATCATTGACTGAGTTACTTCAATTGCTTTCTTAAAGTTCATGAAGGTGATGGCCATCTTCATATAACCATTCGGATAAAGATCATCCCACATCTTCTCATAATATGAAAGAGGTCTTGTGTTATAGCCTTTACGATCACCTGTCGCATGTGCAAGTCTGATGAATTCAGGAAGTTCATCCTTTGTCATCTCTCTTGTGTAGATGCCGTTACGGTTGTTCTGACGCAGTTCTTTTCTTAAAGTTGCCATATAACCGGATTCTATCTCTTCGTAAGTCTTGCCTTTCAGGTCAAGTACAGATGTCCATCTTGGCTGAAGGTTCTCGAAGTAGAGATTGAAACCTTTGTGTCTGTAACCTAATGAAAGCAGTGTTTCATGAATCTTTGTGTTGTCAAATCCGCCTTCAATGAGATTTCCTTCATTGTCCCTCTGTTTATAAGGAATATAAGGATCAAGTTTCATGAAGATGCCGTTATGTTCTTTTACGAACTTTTTAAGCTCCTCAGTAAAGAATTCAAGAGTCGTCTTATCGTTATAGTCGGTAAGGATTCCGCGAGGTGAATAGAAAATATATTTCTTTATATAAGGAACAGGCTTTGCAAGTAACAGTGCTGTGCCCTTGCATTCATCATTCTCGAATATACCGACATACCAGTATTTCCATCCTGTTTCACCTTTGAGCTTTGCCCAGCCAGGTGTCTGGTGGAAAGTAAACTGTGGTGATTTCTTTGAATATGATTCAAATTCTTTTTCTTCTAATTGTCTGAATATCATATAGATATTATAACTCAATGAACTGATGTAAAGGGAATGCACAACGGTGAAAGAAAATAAAGATTTTTTACACAGTTTTGAAGATAGTTTTAGGAAATGATGTAAGGAATTTTCATTTCCAGGAAATAAGTTAGATAAAAATAATCAAATTAGTTGAAAGTTCAACTATCTCCTAATAAAATAAATAATGAACCCAAAATGACAGAGAAAAAAAGTACGAGTCTTGATACTTCTATCCTCTATCGCTGCAATCAGAAATACTATGACAGACTGCTGGCAGAGTATGAATTAGGCTATACCCAGATGCTTCTTCTTTTTCAGATATATGAAGCAGAAGGTATACCTATGAATGAACTGGCAGTTTCTGGCAGTTTTGACAAAGGAACGATAACCAAATCAGTTCAGAGACTTGAACAGCTTGGATATCTCAGCGTAGAGAATTCGGAATCAGACAAAAGATCAAAACTGCTGTTTACAACAGAAAAAGCCAGGAAAATTATTCCGGGTCTTTATCTTGAAAAACAACGCTGGTTCAATTATCTGATGTCGGATCTGAGTGAAGATGAAAAGACAGAGTTCCTTACCTTGTTCGACAAAGTGCTGAAGAAGGCTGTTGCGTATAATGAAACGCACTTTGAAGAAACAGGAGTAAAGATCTACGGTTTACAGAAAACCACCTGTCTTGATTATCCAGGACATCTGGCAGCAACTGTATTTACAGGGGGATGCAATTACCGTTGTCCATTCTGTCACAACCGTTCACTGGTATTCCTTGAGGAAGCTGATCAGGAGATATCAGAGAGCGATGTGCTTGAATATCTGTCTAAAAGAAGCGGGGTACTTGATGGCGTAGCACTGACTGGCGGCGAACCGCTGCTGCAGCCGGGGCTTAAAAACTTCATCAAAGCTATCAAGGGCATGGGATTAAAAGTAAAACTCGATACTAATGGTTCAAGTTACACCAAACTTAAAGAACTTGTTGAAGAAGGTCTTGTTGATTATGTCGCAATGGATATAAAAAACTCCCTTGGCAAGTATTCAAAAACCATCGGTATTGAAAACTTCAATACAGAAAACGTAGAGAAGTGTGTTGAGTATCTGAAGAGTGATGTAGTAGATTATGAATTCAGAACTACAACAGTAGAAGAGTTCCACGAAGCAAGTGACTTCGAGGAAATCGGAAAATGGCTCAAAGGAGCCAAGAGATATTATCTTCAGAATTTTGAAGATCATGGCAACTGTATCGTTTCAGGGCTTCATCCAAGACAGCCTGAAGAACTGAAGCAGTATCTGGAAATTGTGAAGCCGTATATTAAAGAAGCAGGAATAAGAGGAGTAGGAGAATAAACATGTACAAAGTTTTAAAAAGAGACGGTAAACTCGTAGAATTTGATATCAGCAAGATATCAACCGCAATCAGACAGGCTTTTGAAGCTACCAACAAGGAATTCAATGATTCTATCATTGACCTGCTGGCTTTAAGAGTAACTGCAAGATTCGCAGAAAAAGTAAAAGACGGTCACGTTACAGTTGAAGATATTCAGGACTCTGTTGAACAGACTCTGATTTCTGCAGACTATGGTGATGTAGCAAAGGCTTATATCCTGTATCGTAAACAGCGTGAAAAAGCCAGAAATATTGCAGCTACAATGCTGGACTATAAGGATCTGGTTAATTCATATGTTGACTCAATTGACTGGCGTGTAAAAGAAAACTCAACTGTTACTTATTCAGTTGGTGGTCTGATTCTTTCAAACTCTGGTGCCGTAACTGCAAACTACTGGCTGTCAGAAGTATATGATGAAGAAATCGCTGCTGCACACCGTAATGCTGATATTCATATCCATGACTTATCAATGCTTACAGGTTATTGTGCGGGTTGGTCACTAAGACAGCTGATTACAGAAGGTCTTGGCGGAATCAATGGTAAGATTACTTCTTCTCCAGCAAACCACCTGAGCACATTATGTAACCAGATGGTTAACTTCTTAGGTATCATGCAGAATGAATGGGCTGGAGCTCAGGCATTCTCATCATTCGATACTTATCTGGCACCATTTGTAAAAGTAGACAACCTTTCTTATAAAGAAGTTAAACAGAATATTCAGTCATTCATCTATGGCGTAAATACTCCATCACGTTGGGGTACTCAGGCTCCATTCACTAACGTTACACTTGACTGGACAGTTCCAGAAGATATGGCTGAACAGTACTGTGTAGTTGGAGGTAAGACTTTAGACTTCCAGTATAAAGACTGTAAGAAAGAAATGGATATGGTAAACAAAGCATTCATCGAAGTAATGCTTGAAGGTGATGCTAACGGACGTGGTTTCCAGTATCCAATCCCAACATATTCAATCACTAAAGAATTTGACTGGTCAGAGAACGAAAACAACAAACTGTTATTTGAAATGACAGCTAAATATGGTACTCCATACTTCTCTAACTACGTTAATTCAGATATGAAACCAAGTGATATCAGATCAATGTGCTGCCGTTTAAGACTTGACCTGACTGAACTTAGAAGAAAGAACGGTGGTTTCTTCGGTTCTGGTGAATCTACCGGTTCAGTAGGCGTTGTTACTATCAACATGCCAAGAATCGCTTATCTTGCTGAAGATAAGGAAGACTTCTACAAGAGACTTGACCACATCATGGACATCTCTGCGAGATCACTTCACATCAAGAGAGAAGTTATCACTAAGCTGATGGAAAATGGTTTATATCCATACACTAAGAGATACCTGGGCACATTCGACAACCACTTCTCAACTATCGGTCTTGTTGGTATGAACGAAGCTGGTCTTAACGCTAAATGGTTAAGAAAAGATCTGACTGATCCAGAATGTCAGGAATTCGTTAAAGAATGTCTAAACCACATGAGAAACAGACTGATCCAGTATCAGGAGAAATACCATGCACTGTTCAACCTGGAAGCTACTCCAGCTGAATCAACTTCATTCAGACTTGCTAAACACGACAAGAAGAAGTATCCAGATATCATCAACGCATCTAAAGAAGGTGAAACACCTTACTACACTAACTCATCTCATTTACCAGTAGGCTTCACTCAGGATATCTTTGAAGCTCTGGATATTCAGGATGAATTACAGACGCTTTATACATCAGGTACTGTATTCCATACATTCCTTGGTGAAAAACTTCCTGACTGGAAAGCTGCTGCAAATCTGGTTAAGAAGATCTCTGACAACTACAGACTTCCTTACTACACACTTTCTCCAACATATTCAATCTGTCCAGAACACGGCTATATCGTTGGTGAACAGTATACTTGTCCAAAGTGCGGCAAGAAGACTGAAGTATGGTCAAGAATTACCGGCTACTACCGTCCAATCCAGAACTGGAACGATGGTAAGGCTAAAGAATTCAAAGACCGTAAAGAATATGCAGTTGAATCTTCATATCTGAAGGCTAAAGATATTGCTGCCGCAGTCATGGCACAGAAAGAAGAAACTGAAAAAGTAATTCTTACTGGTGAATCTGTTCCTACAATCTATGTTCAGGATCATTGCCCTAAGTGCAAAGGAGCAGAACAGAGACTTCAGGTAAGCGGTGTTGAATTCAAGACAGTAAACTGTTCAACTGACAAAGACGTCATTGAAGCAATGGATCTTACTGAAACTCCTACAATCATTGACCCAGATGGCACAAGATATGTCGGTGCAAATGCTGCAATCGATTGGATTAGAGCACACAAATCTAACTAAAAAATATTAATAGCCCACAATCGTGGGCTATTACTTAAAAGGTAAACATATGAGTAAAATATACGACATTATCATTGTAGGTGGCGGTCCAGCTGGACTTACTGCTGCCGTATATGCTTTAAGAGATGGCAAAGACATCATGATTATCGAAAAATCAGTATTCGGTGGTCAGATTGTCAATTCACCTAAAGTTGAAAACATTCCGGGTTTTGCCTCAATATCTGGCGAAGACTTTGGCGATCTGATGCTGAAACAGGTAACTGACTTAGGTGGAGAAGTTAATTTTGATACTGTTGAATCAGTTGAAACAGACGGTAAGACTGCAACTGTACACACTGAACTGCAGGGTGACTTCTACGCGAAAACTGTCATCCTGGCAACAGGAACAACCCACAGAAGGCTCAACCTTGAAGGCGAAGAAGATCTGATCGGTAAAGGCGTACATTTCTGTGCTGTCTGTGATGGAGCATTCTATAAAGACAAAGAAGTTGTCATGGTTGGTGGCGGCAACTCAGCATTCGTTGAAGGACTGCAGCTGGCGGGATTAGTTAAGAAGATGACCCTGTTACAGGATCTTCCAGTATTCACTGCTGAAAAGAAACTTCAGGAAGATATGGCAACAAGAAGCAATGTAGAAATGCATATAAGCACAAAGGTTCTTGGCTATATAACTGAAAATGGTAAACTGACAGGCGTCAGATATTCTGAAAACGGTGAAGAAAAAGTCGTACCATGTGATGGTGTATTCCTGGCAGTAGGCCTTGTTCCAGAAAATGGAGCATTTAAAGATGTAGCTGAACTTGATGAAAGAGGCTACTTCAATGCTGATGAAACAGGTATCACAAAAAACGGCAATATCTTCGTTGCCGGAGACTGCCGAAGAAAAGGTCTAAGACAGGTGGCAACAGCTTGCTCAGACGGTGCCAATGCAATGATTTCTGCTGCCAACTGGATCAGAAAGAATTACTAGAAAGACGTCAACGACGTCTTTTCAAATAAAGTCTTTAGACAGTTTCGTGA
>DCHD01000011.1 GCA_002315565.1 Solobacterium sp. UBA1761
GACATTTTCAATTTGGATTCACAACCGATTTTGGTTTGACCAATAATTCACTGTTATTTCTTCAAGGAATAGCGATACAGGAAATACACCATCAATATTTCTCCATACATTGAGATGTAGAAGATATATTCAGTATTGCCAGTTGCAGGACCTAATGCTGAAAATGCAAACATCAGAAATCCTGATAAGAACAGACAAGGAGTCTTTTCTTTAATCCAGATGATGATACCAACAATAATCAGAGGAATAACCGCACCAAAGCTGAGAACTGTAGATATTGTTTCAGCCCAGGCAGGAGTTTCTCCCTTAACAGAAACCATACGGGCAATTCCAGCAATCTCCTGTACACCAAGTACAGTAGCGAATGCTTCTGCTAGACCGGCAATTATCAGGATACCGGTAATGCCATAAACAATAATATTGAATGGCTTTTTCAGATTAAGTGCCAAAGAGCAGATAGCAAACAACAACGGAATCAAAGCACCATGTGATATAAATCTGATTCGACTGATACCCTTCAACAGTTCAATATTGACAAATGCACCCAGTCCAATCATAAATGCATCCACAAATAGACCACAGGTAATAATCAGCGTCAGTAGCATAATCTTTGATTTTTCAGTTCTGTACTTTTTTAACATCACAATTATTAATACAAGTTCCAGAATCGCAATTGCCCAGATACCGGGAATTGCGCTTATTTCAAACAGTCTTTTCATATTTTCTCCCCTTTAAAAAATCCGGATAAAATCCGGATTATTCACCTTTTTCAAGTGCCAGAGTTCTGGTAGTAATATCACATACTTCTCTTGGTCCATAATACTGGATAGCACCAGGATATCTGTATGCTGTTTCTTTAGCCCAAGATGCTCTATTTGCTTCAAAGAACTTGAATGGTTTGCCGTTAAGTTCAACTAAAGCCTTTCTGATAACTGGTTTATCTTCACCATGTCTTCTTTCGATGTTCATCATCTTAGTGATTGGCATACCACCTGCAACCCATTCTTCAGCAGGTTTAGACAGGTTAGAAACCTTTGAAAGGTAACCGTTGAAACCATACTGAATCAGCATGCATGCATTGTAGCCTAATGAGTAGCAGTAGTCAGCATCAAAGTTAGATGGGAATGCACATCTGCCTTCATATCCGAAGAAGTGGTGCAGAGCATTGAATTTACCGTTATATTTGCCTTCAGCCTTACGTTTAGCAAGGTTGTCTTTAACCAGTGCAGAGAACAGTTTTTCAGATTCGATCAGAGAAACCTGAACGTTTCCATGAGGATCTCTTTCTAAGAACAGCTGCTGCTGAATGCCCTGTGGCAGAATAGCGAATACAGCCATAGATTCCTTAGTAAGACCCTTTTCAATAAATGCATATTTATCTGCCCATGAAGCAAGCGCATTGAATTCTTCAGCTTTCTTGCCGGCAAGCAGTTCATTGATTTCTGCAATCAGTTTACCGAATTCAGGAACGAATTCAACAATACCTTCAGGAATAATAGCTACACCGAAGTTATTACCATCAGCTGCTCTAGTTGCAACTGAATCAGCGATGTAGTCAGCGATTGAAGAAAGTGACATCTTCTTATCTGCAACTTCTTCACCGATAAGACAGATATTAGGCTGAGTTTCAAGAGCACATTCAAGAGCTACGTGTGATGCAGATCTGCCCATAACCTTGACGAAGTGCCAGTATTTCTTAGCTGAGTTGGCATCTCTTTCGATATTGCCGATCAGTTCTGAATAAGTCTTAGTTGCTGTATCGAAACCGAATGAACATTCGATATCTTCGTTCTTCAGGTCACCATCGATAGTCTTTGGACAACCGATTACCTGTACACCTGAATTGTGAGCTGCAAAGTATTCAGCAAGTACTGCAGCATTTGTATTTGAGTCATCACCACCGATAATTACGATTGCGTTGATGCCGTGAGCCTTACATACTTTTTCAGCGATTTCAAACTGTTCAACTGTTTCCAGTTTAGTTCTTCCTGAACCGATGATATCGAAACCACCAGTGTTTCTAAATTCGTTGATATATTCGTCATCGAAGATAACGTACTTGTCTTCAATAAGACCGCTTGGTCCACCCTTGAATCCATATAATACGTTCTCTTTGTTTGTAGCCTTTAAAGCATCATATAAACCACAGACAACATTGTGTCCGCCAGGTGCCTGACCACCAGACAGGATAACACCTACTACCTGTTTCTTTGAAGCAGCAGTATTCTTGCCCTTTTCAAAAGTGATTTCTTTCTTTCCGTAAGTATTAGGGAACAGTTCCTTAATCTTAGCCTGGTCAGCTACTGATTCAGTAGGAAGACCTTCTTTTACACAGATTTCTGATACGCCGTTTCTAAGCATACCTGGAAGCTTAGGTGCATATTCATATCTTGCTATCTGTAATGGTGATAATGTTTTCATAGTTTTACCTTCTTTCCTTAAAAATTATAACTTCAAATTGCTATTTTTTGAAGATTTTCAGTCCTTAATATACACTTCTTCAATCTCTCCGATATACATAGTGTGATAATCTTCCAAAGAATAGAAATCTTTTCTTATTGTCTCATCAATAAAACCTTCTTTTTTAAGTTCATGAGCGTAGATTTTACGGCACTTCAACACAATATCAGCTTCATTAAAATACACTGCCTTATCGTCTTCTTTTGGCGTCAGAGAAGTCTTTGCTACTTTATCTTCATCTTTACCGGAGTGACTTCCAAGATATCCAAGATCATTTCTGTACTCTTCAGAAAAGAAACATACACTGAAGTATTCATTATTATCCATGAACAACTTTGTATAACGCTGAGGCTTAACATAGACTGTAACCACATAACGGTTTTTTACACGGTGTCCCCATAAGGAACCCATTTCTCCCCAGGATATGGCCATCGTATTATAGTTATCAAGTTTATTTCCAGCTGTAAGTAGTGCCCATCTGTTGGCAAACTCAGTACACGGATTAAATCTGAATTCATCGCTTTCTATTTTATGCATTTTCTTTTCCTCTTTTTAATAATTATACGATTTTTGTTATGATGTATAAGTATGATTAAACTTGTAATATTTGACATGGACGGCTTACTTATTGACTCCGAAAGAGCAATGTGGCTGCCAAATGAAATCAAAGTGCTCAATGAAATGGGTTATGAAGCGCATCCTGAGTTTTTAAGAACGCTGATGGGTGGAGCAAAGAAAACCAATTATCCAAAGTATAAGGCCCAGTTTGGTGAAGACTTTGATGTCGAAAAGTTCTATGAACTTCTTTACGCAAAGAACCAGTACTATATAGATAATGGTCTTGTCCCTTTGAAAGATGGAGCACTTGAACTGTTCGATTATCTTAAAAAGAACAATATATCTGTCTGTCTTGGTACATCAAGTCCGATTGACTATACAAGAAAGGTACTCACTTCAAACAGAGTACTGGATAAATTTGACAGACTGGTAACCAGGGATGATGTAGTAACACCTAAACCAGCACCCGATATCTACAATAAATGTGCAAGTCTTTTCCCATATGACAAATCTGAAATGCTGGTCCTTGAAGACGCCCATAACGGTTCTCTTGCTGCATATGAAGCAGGAATCAGATGCATCATCGTCCCAGATATGGGAATCCTTTATGACTGGGACAAGGAACACTGCACAATCGTAAACAACCTGAAAGATGTAATAGACATCATTGAAAGTGAAAACAATGCATAGAATAGGAATGATTGTAGCCTGCGAAACTGAAGCAGTGCTGGAAAAATACCCCGATCTTAAAAAACTTGAAGCACCTAAAGGCTTTGAGGTTTTTGTTCATCAGGATAAAAACTTTGAAGTATATGTCATGCACTGCGGTATGGGCAGTGTCTATGCTGCCGCCGGAACACAGCTTCTTATTGACAGATACAATGTCGATACCATCGTAGACTTCGGCGTAGTCGGCGGACTGACGCAGGAAATGAAAACCGAAAGACTTGTTCTTGTTGAAAAAGCCGTTCATTACCGCTATGACTGTTCTGAATTTATGGATTTAAAGATAGGACAGGTTGATGGGCATGACAGCATATACCTTTATACAGACAAAACACTGCTTGAAAAAGCCCTGTCTGTAGCTCCTTTTCTTAAAAAAGCAACTATAGCTTCCGGTGACAAGTTTATCTCCAAGACCGAAGAAAAAAACTGGATTCACGAGACATTTGACTGTGATATCTGTGATATGGAATCAAGCGGAATCATCCTTACCTGCGAAGCAAATGATGTGCCTTGTCTTTTGTTTAAAGCCGTATCTGACTGCCTTACAGGTGGTGCAGAAGAATTCTGGAAAGAACTGCTCAATGTGTCATTGATGTGTCTGGACATAACCGATAAGGTAATCAAAGAAATGTATAACTGAAAACGGATATCAATCAAGATATCCGTTTTTCTTTAAATAATCATAGATCCCATCTTCTTTAACTGAGAGGGTCTTTTCTTTTATTTTCTCTTTATTTTCCTCACTGGCATTGCCCATGATTACTCCATGCACAAGTTCCAGCATCGGCATATCATTTCCTGAATCGCCAAACGCAATAATCTCACCAGCTTTTATTCCTGTCTGATTCATAAAGTGTTCTACTGCAGTTGCCTTGCTGACTCCGTTTGGTACCAGTTCAATTGCATAGATACTCGAAGGTACAGCCTTGAAGTAGTCAGCCTGATGACAGGCTATATATTTCATAGCTTCATCATAAGTTTCCTTTTTATGAAGACAGATAATCTTGGCATAGTCTTTCTCATTCGTTTCAAAGTCAATAGTTTCTACCTTTAATCCTCTTGCTTTGTACCAGTCAATAAACTGGGGCTCATCAGTATTTCTGTCAATAAGAATTCTGTTAACTTCACCAGGTTCATAAACACCGCACACAAACATATCATCTTCAAACAGTTTTACAATTTTGCGTATTTCATCGCTCTTCAGATATTTAAGAAGTTCAAACTTACCAGTCAGATTATCTTTGTATTCTGAACCGTTGTTGCCGTATACGTATTCAAAGAAATTTTCACCAAGTGTTGGATCGCTGACGTAATCTGAAAGAAATACCGGACGTCCAGAATTGGCCACCATGAGGTAGCCCTTTTCTTTGAGCCTTTTGAGTGCATCTATTGTCTTTTTAGACATCACGTAGTTTTCATCGATCAGCGTGCCGTCCAGGTCAAACATAAATGCCCTGATCATAGATTGAAATACTCCTTTAAGAATAATACAGGACCATGTTCATTGTTTGTACCGCAGACATGCTTTGCCTGTTTGACTATGTCCTCTTTGGCATTGGCTACACAGACAGATTCACCAGCCACTTTAAACATCGAAACATCATTGTTGTTGTCACCAAAGACCATAATCTCTTCTGGCTTAAGGGAAAGGATATCAGCCAGTTCAAGACATGCTCTTCCTTTGTCAACACCTTTGGCGGTTATGGCATAGAATGTACCTTCTGCTTTTTTCATATAAGCATCTTTACATAATTCAGTAATTCTCTTAACAACTTCATCCATATGGTCATTACCTATGGAGTCAAGAGTAATCTTATAGAACAGTTCATCACTGAAATCTTTATCTGATGTAAATACTTCATGGTGAAGTTTATCACCAAGCCTGTTTCTTACCTTGTTAAGTCTTTCGCTCTCGAGATTGTAATAAGCAGCTTTTGTTGAATAGCCATTGAATGGAAGTTTTTCTTCATTGAGTATCTTAAGAATGATATTGTTATAATCCCTGTTCAGATAATACGTTTTAAGACATTCATCTTTTTTCCAGACGTTTGCGCCATTATCCGACATATAAGGAACTTCAATTTTCATCGCTTCAACAAAGTCGGTCATAATAACTCTGTTTCGCCCACTAGCTAAAGAGAAAAGGATGCCCTTTTCTCTTAACTGATTGGATATCTGTATAATTTCAGGATCAAGACGGCCTTCATCATCAAGAAGTGTTCCATCAAGATCAGCAATTATAAGTTTTATCTTATTCACCAAAAACCTCATCAAGTCTTTTTCTTAAGAAAGCACAGGAATTCTTTCCGTCTTCTTTCCAGTTGTCACCTTTGCACCAGAATTCACCATTGAAATATCTGACACCAAGTTCTTTAAGTACCGGGATATTTCTTTCATATTCAGTGTGTCCGGTTCCAAACGGAACATCTCTGTCCTGTCCTGGAAGAGTCTCTTTCAGATGACAGGCAACGATATGTCCTTTTGCTTTTCTTAAGTCATCGTTTACATCGAATCCCTTAACAAGCGATACGGATTTGATGTTACCGATATCAGGATAGACATTCAGATATGTCGATTCACAAGCATTGACAAAGCGCATAGCTGTTTCACATGAATTGACACATTCTGTATCCATCATTGTTTCAAAGCCCATCAGAACACCTTTTTTAGCTGCCAGTGTACAGGCATACTTAAGGTTTTCTTCAAACTTCTTCATTGTTTTTTCATTAGAAGGATTGGCATATTCATCATAACCGGCCAACTGAATAATTCTGATGCCCAGATCAGCAGCCAGATTGACAGCCTTGGCCATAATGTCAAGTGCCCTTTCCTCTGTTTTCACATCAAGTGATCCCATGGGATACTTTCTGTGTCCTGAAAGACACATAGAATAGATTGGACAGCCAGTCTCTTCCATATCTCTTTTCAGTTGTTCTCTTTCTTCTTTGGTCCAGTCAAGTCTTGCAAGTCTCCAGTCGGAGGCATCGATAGATATTTCCAGACCATCAAATCCAAACTCTTTACAGAGTCTCAATTTCTCTTTAAATGGCAGATCATCAGGTACTGCCTTTTCATACATGCTTAAGAAATATGGTCTATTGGCCATAATAAGCTCCAGGACCGTGTTTTCTTAAATAGTGTCTATCAAGCAGGTCCTTCTGCATATCAGGAACAGATGGATTAATAATCAGTGACTTGATAGCCATTTCTGCAAGTGTATCCAATACTACTGAATTGTGTACGGCATTGAATGGATCTGTACCCCAGGTAAATGGTCCATGTGAATGAACAAGAACAGCAGGCATCTGGTTAGGATCGATCTTTCTGTTTCTGAATTCTTCAACAATAACTTTACCTGTATTCAGTTCGTATTTGCCTTCAATTTCTTCTTTGGTCATAAGTCTTGTACAAGGAATATTTCCATAGAAGTAATCGCCATGAGTAGTTCCAAGTGCCGGAATATCTTTACCAGCCTGTGCGAATGCTACTGCATTTACTGAATGGGTGTGTACTACACCACCGATATCTGGCCAGTTACGGTAGAACTCAAGATGTGTATCCAGGTCACTTGATGGTTTAAGCTTTCCTTCAACCACATGTCCTTCAAGGTCAACAACAACCATGTCTTCAGCTTTCATTACTGAATAATCAACGCCAGATGGTTTAATTACAACCAGACCCTTTTCTCTATCAATACCTGATACATTGCCCCAGGTAAAGATAACAAGTCCATATTCTACAAGTTCAAGATTCGCTTTAAATACTTTCTCTTTAAGTTCTTCCAACATTATTCTTTTACCTCATAAAGCGCTGCTTCATTCTTTGTATGGTTAGCAGCCAGGATATATTCTTTACCATCATGATGTACAACATCAAGGTTGGCAGGTCCTACACCTTCTTCAACGATTTCATATCTATATTCACCGTTTTCATAAGTAAGTACAAATATTTCACAGTTTACTCTTCTGATGCCGGCAACAAAGCAGTTCTTTCCGCACAGATGTGTGCCAACAAGTGCATGAGCAAAGTCAATCTCATTTGGATAAGTATAGACAGGTTCATACTTGCCTTCCTTATTCTCGTGATAAACCTTGATACAGTTGCCATGGAATGGTTCAATAGTCATCAGTTCAAGTTTGCCGTCATTATCGATATCGCTTAATGCGATTTCACCGATCTGACCATCAAGAACCTTTTCAACCTTCCAGTCTTCTCCATTATATGGAGGAGTAACTTTCAGAATGCCCTGATCACTTGTAAAATAGCCGTATATTTTATCCCCAACTGTGCTTCTTGCATAGCCATGGTTTCTAAAGCAGCCATCAGCAATCTGTCTTAAAACAACATTGCCGTTTTCAAGATCTTCCGGTACTTCACCAACATAAATCTGACCAGGCCTTGACCAGTCTTCTTTATTTGCTTTGTCTCTGGCAATAGTTGCACAGATGACATAGTCTTTTCCTTCTACATGATAGATATCGAATCTGTGCAGATATGGCAGATTGAAGAGATCCTTAACTTCCCATCCATCGGCAGTTCTTTTGCCGTGTACAAGTTTAGCCAAAGATGGGCTGACTTTCAGATAGAACTCGTTTACAGCCAGGAATTCACCCTTTCTTGTTGCAAAAGGAATGATTGACATACAACCGCCACGGTCACCATTCCATACAACTTCCTTCTTTTCAAAATCCTTACCGGTATATGAATAACATTCGCTGGTTGGATTCTCACTTGCAAAGAAAGTGTACAGTGTATCGTCAACAGTCATATGACTTGTACAGTAACATCTAACAACATCATCAAGATGTTTCTTTTCAAATTTCATAATATATCTCCTGAAACTAGCCAAGCTTTTCAGCTAAAGCCAGTAAGTCTTCATCATTATTGCAGGTAATCAGAGCATCAGTAGTAGAATCATCACATAATAATTCACACAGCGCAGAAAGATTTGCCAAATGAGCTTCATTATTGTCGCTTGCCAGCATAAAGAACAGCTGAGCGTCCTTTTCTGGATTGCCTTCTTCAAAATGTACTGGCTCTTTAACTCTCATAAAGCCAATAGTAGTCTTATTTACACCAGGTGCTCCTTCAGTTGAATGAGGGATGGCAATTTTTGGTGCAATTACGATATATGGTCCATTCTTGTATACACACTGAATAACAGCTTCAATATATCTTTCATCAATATATCCCTGTTCGATCAGAGGCTGACCACAAGCCTTTACTGCTTCTTCCCAGGTATCAAAATGATCATGGAAGCAGGTAACCTTTTCTTCAACAAACTGATTTAATAGCATATTTAATTATTCCTTTCCCAATTAATATGTTTTTATAAAAAACCCTTTAACTTGTTGGGTCAAAGGGATAACTGCTCAGTAGTAGTTTTTAGTTATTTATCTAGACCGTTTTCAATAATCTTTTCTTTGATTTCCTGTTCAGAAAGCAGGTTCTTCAGTCCGATAATCTTAACGCCTTTTTTAGCAGCGTTATCGAAGTTAGCAACGAATGCACTTGATACGAATACAGCGTCATAATTAGTTGCCATACTTGAAGCATTACCTACATTGTTGTGGTCAACAGTAACATCTACGCCTAATTCTTTGAAGACTTTACTTATCTTCATTTTGATAAGCTGGCTTGAACCCATACCATTTCCACACGCAGCTATAACCTTTAACATTATTATTTCCTCCATTTAAACATAGGGGAGCAGAAGATCTGCTCCCTTCTATGTATTAATTATAAACTATTTAGCTTTTGTAGTGCACCGGTAAAGTTGGA
>DCHD01000058.1:0-17163 GCA_002315565.1 Solobacterium sp. UBA1761
GTTCTACCATTGAACTACACCTGCGAACAAGATGGTGACTCGACCGGGAATCGAACCCGGGACCCTCTGATTAAAAGTCAGATGCTCTACCGCCTGAGCTACCGAGTCATGTCTTGGCTGGGATAGCTGGACTCGAACCAGCGAATGAGAGAGTCAAAGTCTCTTGCCTTACCACTTGGCTATATCCCAATGCTTGGTTCACGATCCCAACAAAAATAAATGGTGGAGAGGGGCAGATTCGAACTGCCGAACCCGTCGGGAGCTGATTTACAGTCAGCCGCGTTTAGCCACTTCGCTACCTCTCCACATTTAGCTCAACACCCAAGTTTGTTTCTTGCGTGCTATAAAATAATATCATCTTTGTTATATAAATGCAAGATTTTGAAAGGAAAAAACAAAAAAGGTAAAATACGAATAATGAAAGATGACGGATACTTTATTTTAAACAATGGGATTGCAATACCTTCTGTTGGTTTTGGTACTTATCTTCTTAAAGAAGGCGAAGAAACATACAACGCAGTCAGAAACGCTTTAGATTCGGGATATCGCCATATTGACTGTGCATCTACTTATAAAAATGAGTCAAGCGTAGGAGAAGCAATAAAATACTGCGGAATAAAAAGAAACGAGATCTTCATTACATCTAAAATATGGAATGATTGTGAAACTTATAACGATACAATAAATGCCTTTAATAAAACGTGTAATGACCTACAGACAGATTATCTGGACCTTTACTTGATACATTTTCCAAATCCTCTTGCATTCAGAGATCATTATGTAGAAAGAAATCTCAATCTGTATAAAGCAATGGAAGACCTTTATAAAAAAGGAAAGTTGAGAGCAATCGGTGTTTCGAACTGTGAAGTTCATCACCTTGAAGAATTGAAAAGTCATATTGAAATACCGATTATGGTTGATCAGATTGAGTTCCATCCCTATTATTTCAATAAAGATGTCTATGCCTATGCAAAAAAAGAAAATATTCAACTTGAGGCTCATTCAACTCTTGGCAGAGGAAGAATTATTGAAGATGAACTGCTGAATGAACTTGCTGGCAAGTACTCTAAAACAGTTGCTCAATTATGCGGAAGATATGCATTAGAGCATGGTACTGTTGCACTGATGAAGTCTAAAAATATAGAGAGAATGAAGCAAAATCTGGATATTCTTGATTTTTCAATATCTAAAGAAGATGTTGAAACACTGGATAGTCTTGTTAAAAAAGAAAACAAAATTGGATCTTGGCCAGATAAAGCAACATATTAATAAAAGCCCATCCGGGCTTTTATTATTGATTGATATATTTCAGATAGTCTTCTTTAGACATTCTTGGTTTGTAATCTTTGATGATTCTGTCTGTGAGAGTTTTGTCTGAGAGAAGTTTTTCAACGGTTTTCACAATTATTTTTGCCGGTTCTGTGTATGCACGGTTTTTATCAACAATGCACAAATCTTTGCCATGGCACATTCCTTTAAAGCCAGTATAACCAAACTGTACTACTGGTTTAAACAGCGAAATATCACCGACATCTCCAGCAGCCATAGATACTTCACCATCATTTATTTCCTCTTTTGGAGCGTACTTATACATTTCTTTTCTGATGATATCGTTAATCAGCGGTTCCTGTTCTAGCGGAAGGTAGCCAGGTGTGGTTTTGATTATTGCGCTTGCGCCAATTGCTTTAGCGGAATGCACAGCAGCGTTATCAACACGCTTTGAATAATCATCTATAGCACCAAGATTCATTGACCTGACATAGCACTCGTAAATGACTCTTTCTGGAATAGAATTTACAGTCTGTCCGCCTTCGGATACAAAACCATGGATTCTCATTTTATCCTCATCTCTGAAAGTTTCTCTTAAGGCATTGAGCGCGGTTTCAAATATATTGAACGCATTCAGCGCATTGATTCCCAGATAAGGAAGAACGGCAGCGTGTGATGCCTTTCCTTTAAAGGTAATCTTTTTGTGTACGAATCCACCAAGTCGGGTTCCTAAAGAGAAATGATATTGAGGATTCTGGCCCATTGTATGGCAATGGATCAGCATATCCACATCATCAAACATGCCAGCTTCCAACATGTTTATCTTTCCGCCGATATATTTGATTTTCTTTTCTTTTATCAGTTTTCTTCTGTACTCAACATCAGTAAATTCTTCAGCCGGCGTAAAGAAAAGAGTAACTTTCCCATTTTCAATTCCCTTCTGTTTCAGTGCCGCCATTACTGAAGACATGATCGCACACTGTGTTGAATGACCACATGAATGTGCAGCATAAGAATCGTTTTTATTGGCAAATGGATGTCCAAGTGTCGGGATTGCATCGAGTTCAGCGATAAGTCCGATATGTGGATGACCCTTGCCGATTGAAACTGTAAAACATGTTTCAAAACACTCGTTTTCAATTTTGAACCCATTATCTTTAAGATACTTGACAAGAATTTCTTTGGTCCTGAATTCCTTATAGCCAAGTTCTGGGTTTTTGTACAACTCATCACCGAGAACGTAGATGTTATCTTTGTTTTTTTCTAAATAGTTTGTCGTTTCCATAATGGTTACCTTTGCTAATAGTTTAACCCATTTTGTTGTATAATTCACTTAATGAAAAAGACGAAAGATTTAACTGCGATGGCGATGTTGTGTGCCATAACTATGGTGCTTGCCATTGTTCCCAATATCGGTATTATTCAGATTGGAATCGTGTCTTTAACTGTACTGCATATTCCGGTAATAATCGGAGCAAATATGTATGGAGTCAAAGGCGGACTGATTCTGGGAACTGTCTTCGGTTTATCAAGTCTTTTTGTGGCTGCAACAAGAGGCGCTACACCTGTTGATCTGATGTTTGTCAATCCGCTTGTTTCCGTTCTTCCAAGAATGTTATTCGGATTAATTTCAGGGTTGTTAAGTTCTCTCAATAAAAATAAAAAAACATGGATAAATGCCGTTACATCTTTTGTTTCAACTATTATCCATTCATTTCTCGTATATACTGCTATATATTTATATATGTTGAACGGAGCTCAGATTGACCAGTCATTCGTTCCGTTTATAGTATCAGCATTTACAGTTAATTCATTGCTAGAAGCCGCCGTTGCTTCTGTTGTAGTTCTTGCAGTTATGAAAGTCGTAGGGAATAAAAGATGGAAACAATAATGAAGTTGTCATTAATTGCAGTAGTTCCAGTAGTTGTCAGTGTTATTTTGCATTATCTGTTTAAAATACCAAGTTTAAACAGAATCAATTACTGGGTTAAACAGACGATAATTGGTATTGTTTTCGGTCTGATAGCAATCATGGGCACGGAGTTTGGTGTCAGTGTTGCCGGGGCTACTCTTAACGCAAGAGATGCTGCTCCGCTTTGTGCAGCTATGATTTTCGGCGGGCCATCAGGAATTATTGCCGGATTTATCGGCGGCATTGAAAGATGGTTTGCTGTTTATTGGGGAGCAGGCACATACACAAGACTTGCATGTTCAATTTCAACATGTATCGTAGGTATTTTTGGCGCAGTTTTAAAGAAGTATATGTTCAACAACAAAATTCCTAATGCAATTTATGCTCTTGAAGTTGGAATAGTTGGCGAAACAATCCATATGCTGATGGTGTTTGTTACAAACATCAATGATGCAGTAAATGCATTCGCCGTTGTAAAAGCATGTACTGTTCCTTTAATCACAATAAATTCTACTGCCGTTGCATTGGCAGTCTTTGTGCTTAAAGCAATCGAGCGTAAGGAAACACACAAAAAAAGAAGCAAGACTGTAGCTATTTCAGAACAAATTCAGAAGGGGCTTGTTGCGCTGTTGATCCTCGCTTTCGCAATAACTTCACAGTTTATGTTCAGTGTTCAGGACGGAATTGCAAAGAGTGACAGTCTTACTACTTTAACAAGTAATCTTGAAGATGTTAAAGCTGAAATCGATGCGAATTCTAACGCTAATCTGCTTGAGATAACAGGCAAGATCAAGAATGAGGTTATTGAAAAGGGGTATGACGATGAAACTCTCCTTAAATTATCAAAAAAATATAGTGTAACAGAAATAAATTACGTTAATTCAGATGGAATAATTGAATATAGCACTATTTCTGATTTTATAGGCTACGACATGACAAGTGGAGCCCAGTCAAATGAATTTATGTGCCTGGTCGACGGAGAAGTAACAGAATATGTCCAGCCATATCAGCAGATCAGCTATGACTTGGCAACATACCGTAAATATGCCGGAGCATCTTTAGAAGAGGGGTTTATTCAGGTCGGCTACAGCGCTGATGAATTTCAGTGGGATTTAGCAAGTAAAGTTGTAAATTCTGCGACTCACCGTCATATCGGAGAAACCGGAGGTATGCTTGTTGCGAATCAGCAGGGAATCATAGATTCCAGTTCAAACGGAAAAACAGGAACGCTTCTGGAATTTGCTGTAAAAGGCATTTCTAAAGACATTAAAGAAAACACCCTTTACAAAATGGAAATGGATGGAGAAGAGTATTATTACTCATTGATAAGGCCAGAGGGATATACGATTGTTGCGTTTATTGGTACAAATGAAGCAAATGTTTCTAGGGACCTGACAACATATATGAATGTATTTATGGAAGTTGTTATTTTTGCCTGCCTATTTATTCTGATCTATTTCATGCTTGATCGTCTTGTTGTCAGAAACTTCAAGAAAGTAAATGGTTTGCTTAATGATATTACGGGCGGTAATTTAGATACCGTTATCAATGTTAAACCTAATGAAGAATTCACAGATTTGTCAAATGGTATAAACACTACTGTTAACGCCATGAAAGAATGGATAGACGAAGCGAACAGGCGAATCGATAATGAACTGGCTTATGCAAAAGATATCCAGTTTGCCTCACTTCCTACTGTCTTCCCGGCTTTTCCTGAAAGAAGTGAATTTGATATTTATGCATCAATGAATCCTGCCAAGGAAGTAGGTGGAGATTTCTATGATTTCTATATCATCAACGGAACAACTCTGGTATTCCTGGTGGCCGATGTATCAGGCAAGGGAATTCCCGCGGCACTGTTTATGATGAAAGCAAAATCCATCATCAAGACTTATGCCGAAGGTGGAATTGCTGTTGCCGATATTCTGACAAACGCTAACTTCAATTTGTGCGAAGGCAATGATGCCGGCATGTTTGTAACATGTTTCATTGCATTCCTTGACTTAAAGACTGGTGAACTGAAGTATTCGAATGCAGGACACAATAAACCGCTTATTAAGAAAAAAGATGGCAAATACGAATATCTGAAATGCAAAAACGGATTTATCCTCGGTGGTATGGAAGGTGTTGTATATAAGGAAGAATCTCTGATGATGGAACCAGGCGATGAAATCTTCCTGTACACAGATGGTGTAGTCGAGGCAACCAACGCAGATAAAGAACTGTATGGAGACCCTAGACTTGAAAACACACTCAACATTATGAGCTATGAAGATTGTGAAACGATGTGTAAGAAGCTAAAAGAGGACGTAGACGAATTCTACGTTGGCTGTCCACAATTCGACGACATCACGATGTTGTCTGTTAAATTCAAAAAGTATTTTAAGTTTTAATGTATAATTACTATTGAGCGGAGGTTCTATTATGGAAATAATTAAAACTTTAGAAGGTAACAAACTTACTGTAGCTTTAAAAGGTCGTTTAGACACTACAACAGCTCCAGAACTTGAAGGAGAATTAAAAGGAAGTTTAGATGATATTACAAGTCTGGTTATGGATTTTAAAGATCTTGAATACATCTCATCTGCTGGTCTTAGAGTACTTCTTCAGGTTTCAAAAATCATGAATGGCAAAGGCGAATACAAAATTGTTAATGTGTGCGCTGACATCATGGAAGTATTTGAAATCACAGGATTTATCGATATCTTAACAATCGAATAAAAAGAAGTACAAACTACTTCTTTTTTGTAAAAAACGAGGAGTTTATTTATGGCAGAAAACAATTACAGACTGGTTGTTGATGCTACGGATGAAAACCTTCATACGGTTCTTGGTTTTCTTGAGGAACATCTTGAAGAACATGACTGTCCATTCAAAGTTATCATGCAGATATCTTTGGCTATTGAAGAAGCTTTTGTCAATGTAGCTCACTATGCTTATGAAGAAACAGGCACTGCAGATTTTGACCTGTATTTTGAAGATGGAGCGGTAACGATTACCATGACTGATTCGGGTATGGCTTTCGATCCGCTTGCTCAGGAAGATCCTGATGTATCTTTATCTGCTGAGGAAAGAGGCATTGGTGGCCTGGGAATTCTGCTTGTTAAAAAAACAATGACATCTGTTGAGTACAAAAGAGAAGATGACAAGAACATTCTCATCATGAGAAGAGAGTATTAATCAAACAGGGGTTAAATATGTATAAAAATGATTTAAAAGATGGAATCCTAACGATTTACGTAGATAGAAGAATTGATTCGACCAATGCATCAGAAAAAGAAAATGAGCTGGTATCAATCATCTCTGAAAGCGATCCAAAATCAGTTATTCTTGATTTCGATGAATTAGAGTATATTTCTTCTGCCGGTTTAAGAGTTATTCTGAAAATAAAGAAAACTGTTGCCGATACCAAGATCATCAACTGTAGCTCTGATGTATATGACGTTTTTGAAATGACAGGATTTTCAGAAATGATGGAAGTTTCAAAAGCTTACAGAAAGATGAATGTAGATGGACTTAAAGTTATTGGCGAAGGTGCTAATGGCACTGTATATCGTTATAACGATGACACCATCATCAAAGTTTATAAAGATCCAGATGCAATCAATGACATCTTAAGAGAAAGAGTGCTTGCAAGAAAAGCATTTGTGCTCGGTGTTCCAACTGCTATTTCTTATGATGTTGTAAGAGTCGGCGAATCTTATGGATCAGTGTTTGAACTGCTTGACTGCAAATGTTTGAGAGACCTGCTTGTTGAAGCTTATCAGAATAAAGATGAATATGTAGATAACTATGTAGCACTGTTAAAGAAAATTCACGAAACAGAAGTTTCGCCTGATGATATGCCAAGTGCAAAGGAAAAATTTATTGGCTATGCAAAAGGCTGTGAAGGAAAACTTGATGCTGACATTTATGAAAAACTGCTTAAACTGGTAGACTCAATCCCTGAATCAAACATGATGATTCATGGTGATTGCCACATCAAGAACATTATGGTTCAGAACGGCGAATACCTTCTTATTGATATGGATACATTGGCTCATGGCCATCCAATCTTTGACTTTGTTGGCCTGTATCTTGGCTACAGGGGATTCGGTGAACTCAACCATGAACAGACAGCTAAATTCATGGGTTGCCCATATGACAGAATCGAGTATGTATTTGACAATGTATTTAACAGATATTTTGGCGATCAGGCAAAACGAGATGATGCCTACGACAAGGTCAGATGTTTAAGTTACATGCGTCTGTATGAAAGACAGCTTCGTCATATGAGACCAGGCAATGCCGATGATATCGCGTTCCTTGAATATATGAGAAACGGACTGATTGAGCTGGTTAAAAAGCTTGATACATTGAATTTCTAAAGACAAAGTGCCGAAAGGCACTTTTAGTATTTCGCATAATGAACTGTTCAAAAAAACTGACATCAATGATAGAATAAAACTATGGAAGAAAAAAAGACAAGTATAATCTGTTTACTTAAAATTCTGGAAGAAAATACTGATGAAAATCACATCCTCACTCAACCTGAACTGCTTGAGATGCTGAACAGCAGGTACGGACTTGACCTTGACAGAAGGACTCTATACAAGAATATAACAATGCTGTCTGATCTCGGATATGAAATATCCGATTACAAGGACAATGGCAAAGGATACTATCTCTTAGGAAGACAGTTTGAAAAATCCGAAGTATTCCTTCTGGCCAATACCATTCATTCATCAAATTTCATTCCAAAAAAAGCTTCAAAAGAACTGATTGATAAACTTCTTGATACTCAAAGCCGTTTTGTTAAAAACGATTTTCATAATATGGTTTTTATTGAGAATGGCGCCAAAAAAGAGAACAAGGAATTCTTCTATAATATTGAGCAGCTATCCGAAGCAATCAAAGAAAAAAAGACAATCAGATTTGAATATACAAAGTACAACACTTCTAAACAGCTCGTAAATAAAAGGGAAGAACCATACTTTATTTCACCTTATTATCTTGTGACATACCTTGACCGTGTATATATGGTCGGCAAATCAGACCATCATCCCGATTTTACTCATTATCGAGTTGACAGGATGAAGGGCATTAAATTGACAGACAGACCTTACGTATATCTGAATAAGGATGAGGATCCATATCAGTACTCCAAGGCCAGAATGTACATGTATAATGGCGAGATAAAACGCATTGCCATTAAATGTGACAACAGCATGCTTGATGATGTGATTGATACTTTTGGTAACGATATAACAATTGACAGCAACGGTGGCAGTTTTACTGCCTATGTAAGTTCATCTCTTCAGGGCATGGTATATTTCGCATTACAGTATATTGAACACATGGAAGTACTGGAACCACAGGAATTAAGAGATCAGATTAAGAAAGCATTAGCAATTGGACAGGATAAATACAGATAAAATGAGAGAAACCATCATTCTAACAGACCTAAACGAAAGAGAACTCTTACGTACTTTTGCGAAGAGGGGAAGAAATACTTTTTCTGTGCGTGTATTCAATACTGTTAACCTTGCAAAAGAAGCGCTTGTCCGTAGTGGTATTCCGGTAAAAGAAACCGTATCAGATATACGTGAATCATGTATATTTGCCAATCTGTTCAAAGAAATTCCTTACTTTGAAAATGCGTCTTTTCTTGACGCCGTACATTTTGTCAAGAGTTATTCTGACGCCCGTATGTTATGCCGAGAAAACGAAGAAGAAAAACTGAATAACGTTTTTTCTGACGGGGAATTCAAAAAGAAAAATGAAGCAATCCAAAAAGCAATTCAAAGTTACCGCAAATATCTTGCTGAGCATGACCTTAAAGATTCTTTTGATATAGTTCATGAAGCTATTGATAATGCAGGAACGATTGATGCGGATTTCATAGTTTTCACTGAAGAAGAATGCGCCCCTTTATCGGAAACATTACTAAAGCACCTTTCAAATGGAAACTATAAAAAAACGAGCATTCTGGAATATACAGGAAAAGTACCTCAACCATTGCATGGCATCAGTTACGATGACGGATATGGTGAAGTAAATGAGATTGAACACATTTTCAAAGAAGTGATAGATAATGATATTTCTTTTGACGATGTTATCATTGCAACACAGGATTCAGGCTACATTAATACGCTTGAAAGTTATTGCCAAAATTATGATATTCCTATGACCTTTGGAACCGGCCGTTCTTTTACCGGAACCAATGCCGTCAGAATTCTGACGCTTCTTTATCGTTGGTCAGAAGGCTATTATGCGCTTGACCCTTTAAAGAATCTTTTAAATGCCGATGAGTTTGATGCCAAGGGCTTCTGGAAAGATGTTGGAGGAGAAAGTCTTGACAAATATACCAGAGACAGAATTATTGAAAGTATTGGACATCTTCGTTTATCGGAAAAAGCGGATTCTTTAAAACTCGATGAATTTGAAGCGGTTGCTGACTATAAAGAAAAAGCAAATCTTCCTTATATCAGAAAGATTGCTGACATACTTGCAAAAGGTTTTGACCATATCGTAGAGACTTATACGAAAACTTATGGACTGCCAAAAGAAAAGAATGCAGTGTTGAAAGTAACCAATATTCTTCGCGAATACAAAGAATATATCAATGATTACAATACAGAAGATGTTCTTAAACTCATTGCCAATCAATCAGTTGGCAAGGAACTGTCTACTCCTGGCAAGATTCATGTTACCGACCTTAAAGGAGCTCTTTCGGTTAACCGCAAACATCTTTTTGTTGCCGGCCTTAATGCCAAAACTTTCCCAGGTTCACCAAGTGAAGACTATCTTCTTCTTGACTCTGACCTTGAACGATTCAATGAGTCAACTGCCAAAGATTCACATAAGAAAATAAGTGACAACAAGAAACTTCTGCTAGATGTTTTAAACATTGCATCAGGAATGTCTACAAAAATACATCTTTCCTACTCTGGATATAACCTCTCTGAATTAAAGAACGAGAATCCATCATCAATGCTTTTTGAAATATATCAGAAAGAAAAAGGTGAAAAAGTATCGATTGATGACTTCAATGAAGAAATAGGTAAACAGCACCCTTATTTTGAATCGGGCTTATCACGACAGTCTGAAATGGGCAGATCTTATCTGAATGGTAATGACATTGTTGAAATACCTCAGGAGCAAGATGAATATGCATCTTGTCAGTTGAGCAGAGCATTAAGTCCATCCAGCACAGAAAACTATTTTGCCTGTCCAAAACAGTTTTATCTCAGTAATATCTTAAATATTGACCAGATAGACGAAGATGACGTATTCAATCAGATTCCTGCTAATGAATTTGGAACTTTGTTCCATTCCTGCATGGAAGATTTCAACCATAATCCGAGTATGACTCTTGAAGAATTTAAAGAAAATGCCATGGCTAAAATCAATGCATTCTTTCATAAACGCATTCCTGTTCATGACAAGGGGATCGGAAAGATTAAAGATGAATTCATGGAAGTGACTTCAAGCGGATATGAAATGGATAAAAAAGCGGGACGTAAACCAGTAGACAGTGAATATAAATTCAAGGAAGTTGAATTTGAAAATACAGGATTGAAGTTTAATGGCAAAGTCGATCTGGTAGAAGACAATGGAGATGGAACTTTTACCATCGTAGATTATAAGACTGGCAGAAATATTAAACACCAGTCAAATGATATTTATTCCTGTCTGCAGGCGGTTATCTATGCCTATCTCTATGAAAAAGAGAAAAACTGTTCTGTTACCAACAACGAATACCGTTATCCGCGCCAGGAGTCAACTGTTGAATGCATATATAATGATGCAGTTAAGGAGAACCTGGAAGGCCTTATGGATCAGATTGTTGATAATCTGAAGGCTGGAGAATTCATTCCGGATCCAGACAAGGATAACTGCAAGTACTGTAAATATTCTTTCATATGCGGAAAAGAAAACCAGAAAGGAGAAACTGATGACAGCAAGTCCAATAACGATTGATCAGGAATCAAGAAGAAAAATCGTACGTGAAATAAATCAGAATTTCTTCGTAGAAGCTGGCGCAGGATCTGGAAAGACAACCACCTTAGTAGAAAGAATGGTTGCTATGGTAGAAAGCGGAATCGACATCTCAAAGATCTGTGCCATTACTTTTACCAAAGCTGCAGCCAATGAGTTTTATGCCAGATTCCAGAAAAGGCTGATTGAAAGATCCAATGAAAAAGAAGAAGACTGGGTTGATCTTCCAAACAAACTTGGAAAGCCGGATAATACTACACGTCAAAGATGCAGAGAAGCATTAAACAATATTGATCTTGCTTTCATGGGAACTATCGACTCCTTCTGCAACATGATTATGTCAGAACATCCTTCAGAGGGACTTATTCCATCGGATTCAAGAGTCATTGATAATGATGAGGCGGGCAGAATCTACAAAAAGGAATATGCCAACATTCTTAATGGTTTATATAACGATACAGATCTCGAAGTAAAGGCTGCCAATTTTTTAAAGTTCAATAAGAATCCGGAAGAAATATTTAACCTGACACTGGCAATTCTGCTTTCAAACAGAGACTGTGAAGTATTTGTTCCAGAATATGAATTTATTGATATTGATGAACAGCTGAAAGATTTCATCAATACTGTCCGCAGAATTGTAAATGTGCTGGCAGATAATCAGAATTTTCTTTATGGATCAAATGCTGATGAAATATTCAAAAACATAACAGGCAACAGAAATCTACTGATGAAAAAATGGAATGACAACATCCCAAATGTTCTCGATGCACTGCTTTATTCGTTCAAATACAACAAGAAATCACCTGATGGCTTAAGACTAATCCTCAGTGAAGAAGTTGAAGATGCTTTAAAAGAAGGAATTGACTATTTTGTTGCCCATGACAGCAAGGGCAAATGGTACGAATTGGATAACGATAAATTCAAATCTTTTGTAAGCATAATTGAAGAGATTCGTTATGCAGTTAATGTTGATTTTGTGAATTCAGCCAAAAACAGAATTCTTGCCAAACTGCGTAAAGAAGGAAAACTCACTTTCACCGATTACCTTATTTATTTACGTGATACGCTACAAAAAGACGCCCAATCAGAAGGAAAACTGATACGTCATATCTATGAAAGACACAGCTATTTTCTGATTGATGAATTTCAGGATACTGATCCAATTCAGGCACAGATATTCTTTTATCTTGCTGCCAAAGAAATAAAACCGAAATGGAATGACTGCATTCCTTATCCTGGTTCCCTGTTTATCGTGGGAGATCCAAAACAGTCGATTTATCGATTCAAGAATGCTGATGTTGCCTCATTTTTGAAAATCAGAGAAATGTTCAAAGGCGAAATCGGCGAAGTACTTGGACTGTTTTCAAATTTCCGTTCCACATATGAGTTAAGGGATTGGTTCAACAAAACATTCACCCCTCTTTTAGAAGATACAGATGAACAGGCGGCTTATCCTTTAATCCCGATTGATGAAAGTGAAAAAGATCCGGATGTTGTTTCTGGTATTTACTATTACGATGTGCCTTATACGAAAAATAAAGAAGATCCATATGACTATGACGAGTACAAAGTAAAGGAAACAATCCTGAAACTTGTGCATAACGAAAAATACAAGATAAAAGAAAAAGGCGTTTTAAGAACTCTGGATTGGAAAGATTTCATGGTTATTACGCCAGGAAAAGACAATCTGAAAGATTTTGCAAAAGAATTCAGAAAAAACAATATTCCATATTATGTTGAGGGGAATATCCATTTCAATGAATCCAGAGCTTTTGAGACTCTTTGTCTTCTGTTTGCTGCTGCAACATTAGATGACAACCGTTATTTGTATGGAACATTGAAATCAGGGCTCTTCCGTATTAAAGAGAAGGAAATCATTGAAGCTGTAAAAAACGGTTATGAAATTAGAAGAGGTGTAAAAACTGACGGTATTAAAATATCCGACAAATTAAAGACAAGTATTGAAACAATCAATCAGTATATGGCCAAAACCAGATATGTAACTCCATCTGTGCTTTTTGCCAGAATGATTGAGGATTCAGAAAGTTTCAGATGGCAAGGTAATGTCAATCTTGAATATGTCTATTTTGCCCTCGAACTTCTGAAGGATGCTGAAAAGAGCGGAAAGGTTATAACCTACGAAGATGCAGCCTATTTCCTTTTGAATCTTCTTACAGGAGGGTCTAACGAGGAACGCTGCCCAGGACTGAAAAAAGAATTCAATAAGGTTCATATGGCGAACCTTCATAAAGTAAAGGGACTTGAAGCTCCTGTAGTCATTCTTGCTCATCCAAGAAAAAAAGGTAGGAATGCGACTTTCCGTTTGGAAAGAAATGAGGCAGGGAATATCGGATATCTGATTCGTACTATGAAAAAGTGCGATAATGGCCAGGATAAAGTGTTGTATGAAACTTCATTATTTCCTCAGATGGAAGCAAAGGAAAAGGAATCCAAAGAAGCAGAGGATTTGCGTTTGCAGTATGTAGCTGCGACACGTGCAAAAAATCTGCTGATAATATCTTATCTTGCTACTGGAGGTCATGTTCAATCTAAGACAAGCAGATGGTATGACCTGTTAAATGGCATTGCTGCGCCATGTGTAGATATCCTTGCACATCTTAACAGTGACGAAGTCAAAGAAAACAAGCGAAACATCATCAATTATGATGACGTAGTTTGCACATCGGTTCTTACAGAAGACAAACTTAATGAGCTGAAGAAAGAAACGATGTCGGTAAAAAGGCCTAGTTCTCAAACGGATAAAGTCAACATTCAGGAACACGATGCTGAAATTTCCGAAAGATTACGTATGAGCATAGATGAAACAGATGATAATTTCTCAACGGTTATTGGCACAATGGTACATCGTATGATGGAAATCATTATTTTAACCAAGAAAGAAATTTCCGATTCAACTGTTGAAGATATCGTAGATGAATGTATGGTTCTTGGATTTGAAGATGAAAAAGATAACTTCAAAGATATTCTTAAAAATGTTCGCGATGTTATTTTTGGCGGAGGTTTTGACCAGTGCAACGGTGCTGAAAAAGACATTCTTAAAGTTATCAATGAGGCAGATGAAACATATCCGGAAGTTCCGTTTACTTATTGCGAAGGAACTGCAATTTGGAACGGCATTATAGATTTTATTTATAAGAAGGATGGCAAGCTTCACATTATTGACTGGAAAACCAATAAAACTTCCTTAAATCTTGGCGAACATTATAAAGGTCAGCTTGAAGCATATAAAGATGCGGTTGAAAAACTGACTGGCGAGCAGGTTGAAGATGCCCTGATTTATCACATTGACATAAACGGAAAATGAAAAAAGTAACACTTAAAAAAATAAACACATGGCTTATTGCAACCCTTGCTTCTGCAAGTATCATTGTTGCAGCATCTTACGAAGCTCCTGTTGATATAGTAAAAGATGACGACGACGATGATAAAAAGAATCATATCACGATTGTCGAAAGCAGAAAGAAACAGTCCGTCGTTTCTAAAACGGTTGAAAGAATACCCGTAGTCATAAGGATGTTATTTATGATTCCGATGTGGTTTGCCGGAACATTGCTGCTTAAACTGCTTGAACCTTTTAAAAAATATCTGGTATCTGCACTTGCAACATTCATCATCCTTGCGCTTATTGTTTTTCTTATTGCCAAGCTGCTTTTTCCCGATCTTAAACTAAAGGATATTTTTACAAAGAAGACGCTGATAATACTTGTTGTTGCATCGTTAATTATTCCGCTTGTCAATTTTACTATGTCTATAACAATTGATGATTATCTGAAATATGTAATGCTGACAGATTTCATTATTGGAATAATCGTTCTGATGATTATCCTTGTTCCACTTGCTGCCCTGAAAAGAAAGATCAGCAGCATAATGATACCTGATGAAAATATATAAAAACAATAAAAGAAGGAATATAGTATTTTTTGTTGTGGCAGCAGCAATACTGCTGTATATTTTTATTCCGCAGTTATACTTCAGTAATTATTCTTCTTCAGCAAGAGATATACCGGAACCCGGTGATTATGCGATATATGTTTCCAACAATAACCTGACATATTTTTCAAAAGAAGAACTAGAAAAAGCCAAAGACTCATATGAAGAATATGGTGAACTTGACCATCTAAAAAGATGCACTTACGCAACAGCAAGCATATCATCTGATACAATGCCAAAAGGTGAAAGAGAAGAGTTGAAGATTAAGCCAAGCGGCTGGGATCAGGAAAAATATGAAGGGATAATTGAGGATGATTTTCTCTATAACCGTTGTCATCTTATTGCGTACTGTCTGACTGCCGAAAACAATAACCCGAATAATCTGGTTACCGGAACCCATTATATGAACGAGAATATGAATTACTACGAGGTGTTGGTTGCCAAGTATCTTGACAATAATCCGAATAATCATGTTCTCTATCGTGCTTCACCGATATTCGAAGGCAATGACCTGGTTTGTAGAGGAATTCTCTTAGAGGCTAAATCGATAGAAGACGATGAAATAGAGTTCTGTGTCTTTGTGAACAATATCCAGCCGGGAATAGAAATTGACTATTCCGATGGTTCGTCATGTATTGATTACGACTACCAAAAATAAAACGTCAGTTAAATACTGACGTTATTTTTTAGTGGTGCCGATTGTGGGATTTGAACCTACGACCTACGCGTTACGAGTGCGTTGCACTACCCCTGTGCTAAATCGGCAATCAGCTGTTACGTACTGATTTCTTGATCAGAAGTTTCCTTCTTATAACAAGAGCCTTATGAACAAGTGCGTTCATTAAAGGCTTGGTAACCATATCGAATTCACCTACAAATTCATCAAAATCACCGGCGAATCTCAGCTTGAAAAGATAGATTCCATAGACATCGGAATTTTTATCTACTGCACCTTCTGTTCCATAGAAGTCTACGTATTTATAACCTTCCCTGTGCGACTGTTTGAGAATCTCATAATAAAGTTCGTAATTGCCGTTAAGGAACATAAGTCTGTCAGAATTGCCGCCATGAATAGTCCATACTTTATCTTTGAATTTGGCAGTGATAATACTGGAAAGAACAACTCTGTCATCGTTTATCTTGTTGATTTCAGCCATCTCTTTAGAAATCTTGGCTTTGACGGCATCAAGATCTTTCTTTAAAGATTCCTGCTTCTTTTCGTTGTATTTCTTCAGATCTTCATATGAAGCCATCAGTTCTTCTTTCTTTAGCTCATAGATTTTCTTAAGCTCTTTAACATCGGCTTCAACTGTAAAAATATCAGAAAGTCCATCTTCATTCAGGCATGAATAGAAATCGGTGAAGTATTCTTCAGGTTCAAGATACATCTTTTTACGTTTCGTTGTATCTTTCATTGTTCTGTAAAAATCTTTTACATCATTTATATCACCCTTACGGATAACAAGTTTATAGGGATTGTCTCTTTTTAGAATCTTCTTTGTAGTGTTGTGGAATGATGAAAGAAGTTCCGTTTCATCTTTATCAACATCAACACGGAATGTAAAACGTGGACTTGAAGATTCGGTGAACTTTGTAGTGAAACCGCGGTGTCTAAGACCAAGTGATTTGAAATAATCAATCAGGTTCATCTTGTCTATAAATGTTTCAATCGGTCTGGCATTTTCATCAAGCTTTCTGATAATGATGTCAGGATCAAATTTGAAATATAAAGCACGATGCTTCTTGACGTAGTTCTTCATCTCTTTAAGGAACTTTTCAAAAAGCTCATGGTTATCAAAGTCAATAAGCGGACCACGCGGACAATAGAAAGAAGCAAATGGACCAATCTTCTTTTCAAGACACATCAAAGAACCGACCATTTCATTTTCTTCATAAACACCAAGAAGATGAGCGGTATATCCGCGTCTTTCACATACTTTTGCCCATGAAGAAGTCTGCATAAAATGACCATATTCATGGTTCAGCGCATATGTATCAAGAGTTTTGGCATCTATCTTTCTTATTTCCATAACTACTATATTATAGCCCAT
>DCHD01000058.1:17222-52679 GCA_002315565.1 Solobacterium sp. UBA1761
TATGCTTTAGTAACGTTTACTGCCTGAGGGCCTTTTTCGCCATCAGTTACTTCGTAGTTTACAGCCTGTCCATCTTCTAAAGTCTTGTAGCCATCACAAACGATTGAACTGAAGTGTACAAATACTTCTTTACCATCATCACCAGTAATGAAGCCATAACCCTTAGACGCATTAAACCATTTAACTTTGCCTGTCATAATCTCCCCAAATCTGCATTAATAATGCTCTTTTATTTTAACTCTTATACGGTATCATTTTCAATTCAACTGCAGAAATAAATCGTTTATATTATTTGTTTTTTTCTTAAAATGAATATTTTTTCATTTTTATAACAAAGTTCTATTGAGATGGTTCATTATGTTGCCAGTAAACTCCCGAATGACTTAAACTAAATATATGAAATATCCAGAATTTATAAAAGAAAATGATCTGATAGCAGTCTCTGCGCCAAGTGCAGGTATCGGGCATCACCATGAAGACTACGAAACATCTTTTGATTATCTGACAGATAATGGATTCAGAATAAAGGAATCTGAACATGTCCGTATAGATGATAAAAGAGGCGGCAGTAAAGAAGAAAGAATCAGCGAAATCAATGAAATGCTGAATGATGATGAAAGCAGAATGTATATGGCTGCTACGGGTGGAGATTTCATGTATGAGATAGTTAACGGAATTGACTACGAAGCCGTAACAAAACATCCTAAATGGTGTTCGGGCTACTCTGATCCGACAAATCTGCTCTATCCTTTGACAACAGCTTATGATGTTGCGACATTCTATGGTTTCAATGCGTCAAGCTTTGAAGAAAAGGGCAGCAAAGAAGAAGAAATTGCTGTTGAATACTTCAAAGGAAACTTCATTCCTCAGCATTCATATGAAACCTATGGATTCCATGATCTGTATGAACCAAAAGCGGTAAAATGGTTGTCCAGCAAGAATCAGACAATTAAAGGAAGATGCATTGGCGGATGTCTAGAAGTAATTGCCAAATTATTCGGCACAGATTTAGATAAGACAAACGAGTTTATTGACAGATATAAAGAAGATGGAATCGTCTGGTATTTCGATATTTTCAATATGGACGCACTGAATGTCTATCTGACGCTGCTGCAGTTCAAAAATGCCGGATACTTCAGATACTGCAAAGGCGTTTTGATTGGGAGAGTCTGCTTCCCTAATGAAGAAGAAGACTTTACTTATGAAGATGCCTACAGACTTGGACTTGAAGGAATACCATATATCTCAGAAATGGATATCGGTCATACCAGTCCGCACTTCATCATGGTCAATGGTGCCATGATAACTGCAGAAACAGAAAACGGAAAAGGAACAATCTGCTTTAAAGCAGAATAAATAAGAAGGAGATAAACAACTATGGAAACAGTTTGGGAAAAGTACGGTGGTTCAAAACAGAAAGCAATCATGGAATTCTCTGAAGGATATAAGAAATTCCTCGGTGAATCCAAAACAGAAAGAGAAGCAGTAAAATATGCAATTGATCTGCTTAAAAAAGACGGATTTAAAGATCTGAAAGATGTAAAGAAACTGAAAGCCGGAGATAAGGTTTACGCAAACAATCGTGACAAGAATCTTTGTGCATTCATCATTGGAAAAGAAGATCTGGAAAATGGAATGAATATCCTGGGTGCTCATATCGATTCACCAAGAGTCGACCTGAAACAGCATCCGTTATATGAAGACAGTGGTCTGGTACTTCTTGACACACATTACTATGGTGGCATCAAGAAATATCAGTGGGTAGCTCAGCCAATGGCTCTGCATGGAGTTGTATGCAAGAAAGATGGAACTGTCATCAATGTTGCTATTGGTGAAAAAGAAGATGAACCAGTAATTGAATTCTCTGATCTTCTTATTCATCTGGCTCAAGATCAGATGCAGAAGACCGGCGCCAAGGTTGTTGAAGGCGAAGATCTCAATGCTTTATTCGGATCTATCCCTGCCAAAGGAAAGGATGGCGAAAAAGAACTGGTTAAGAAGAACATTCTTGATATCTTAAAGAAGCAGTACAACATTGAAGAAGATGATTTTATCTCTGCTGAACTTGAAATCGTTCCAGCTGGAAAACCAAGAGATTTGGGTTTAGACAGATCAATGGTAATGGGTTATGGTCATGATGATCGAATCTGCGCCTATACTTCATTAATTGCCTTCATGGAAGTTACTAAACCTGAAAGAACAACCTGCTGCATTCTGGTTGACAAAGAAGAAGTCGGATCAATCGGACAGAGCGGCATGCAGTCAAGATTCTTTGAGAATACAATTGCTGAAATGCTGGCAATGGCAGGAAAAGAAAGCCACATCGCATTAAGACATGCATTAAGAAATTCAAAGATGCTGTCAAGTGATGTATCTGTTGCGTTTGATCCAAACTATCCATCAGTATGTGAACCAAAGAATACCGCATACTTTGGAAAAGGTATCGTATTCAATAAATACACTGGTGCAAGAGGCAAGAGCGGATGCAACGATGCAAGACCTGAATACATTGCTCAGTTAAGAAAGATTATGGATGATGAAAAAGTAATCTACCAGACTGCTGAACTGGGAAGAGTTGACCAGGGCGGTGGTGGAACTATCGCGTATATCCTGGGAAATCTTGATATGGATGTAATCGATGCTGGTATTGCAGTACAGAATATGCACGCATGTTACGAAACTGCAAGCAAAGCTGATATCTATGAAGGATATATTGCATATCGCACATTCTTAAGGGATATTAAATAATGTTTGTTGACTACAACGAATCAATATTAAGTTATGTTTCATCGATAAGAAAGTATTTTGGTTTGGAAAGTTCATTTGTGTCAAATAGCAGTTTTGATGAACTGTTAGATGATAATAAACCAAAGCGTATCTTTACCATTCTTGTTGATGGAATGGGCTATAATCTCATCACAAAGAAACTTCCTGAAGATTCATTCTTAAGAAAGAATATTGCCTATAAGACAACAACAGTTTATCCACCAACAACCACTGCTGCAACTACTGCAGTGAGAAATGGCAAAGCTCCAAATGAGAATGCTTGGCTAGGATGGTGTCAATATTTCAAAGAAATTGATGATGTTGTCATCCCTTTCTATAATAAGGCTTTCTATAGTGATAATAGTTACCCAAATTTCGCATTAAACGCCATTCCAGTAACAACAACCACAAAAGAACTGAATGAAAAAGGATATAAGACAAGAATTCTTTTTCCTTCCTTTTTAGAAGATGGCTGTGAGAGTTTTGTAGAGATGTGTGAACGTCTTGCTGGTTTCTCAAAGAATAAAGAATTCGATTATATCTATGCCTATTGGGATCTCTATGATTCTTTGATGCATAAATATGGTCCTTCTAGTAAGTGGTGTGATATTTATCTTAATCATGTGAATGAATGTCTTGAGCATCTTGCAGAAGAAATTGATGATGATACACTTTTGATGGTGATTGCTGATCATGGACAAATTGATATATCCGAATATATCAATCTCTATCCGGAATACCATGATTATCTTGTACACGCACCATCTTTAGAACCTCGTACTATGGCATTCCACGTTAAAGAAGGAATGAAGGATGAGTTTGAGATGAAATTTAAAAATGATTTTGAAGATAAATTCATTTTACTTACTCATGAACAGGTTCTTCAAAGTAAACTTTTTGGACCTAATGAAAACAATCCCCGTTTTGAAGAATTCATCGGCGACTTTATTGCTCTGGCTAAAGGTAAAGCCTGTCTTAGCTATCAGACGGAAGAAAAACCAAACCACAAAGGGCAGCACGCCGGAACGTTGGAAGACGAGCTGATGATTCCGGTGATTATCTATCAGAAATAAAAGAACGGACTAGTTTCCGTTCTTCTTTTGTTTTATGTAGGACAAAGTCTGAGATAAAGCAGCTTCTTTTTTGACATCTGCCAATCTCAGATTGTGCGCGTATTCAAGGTATTCAGAGAAATGCTCGTCCGGTTCAATCCCGGCTTCAATCAGATCTTTTCCTGTGACAAATGGTTTTTCCATCAATCTGTTATAGGCATCAAGTTTTTCAAAGAGAACAGTTTTATATTCTTCTGATCCGGCTTTATCTGTAAAGGCAAACCAGATAAGATCTTCTTTGTTTATTGCCTTATCAAACATTCTATAGTAGGCTTTATCACTGGAATTTTGAGCGATAAGAGAGAGTGGCTTCATATGAAGAGGAACCATGTTGCTGACATAGTGAATGAGTTCTTTTTCGTTACTTAATCGATTCAGAAAATTATTTATTAACGGCAAACCTTTTGTCTCATGTTCATAGGCGTGAATACGTCCGTCAATAACCTCGGTTGTGATAACCTTTCCAAAGTCATGGCACAGGCAAAACAGCACGAAATAAAGCGGATCTGAAACGTTATCACGGTACTCTACAGCTCTGTCAATCACTTCCATCGTATGTGTATATACATCGCCTTCAGGATGATGAATTTCATCCTGCTTTACACCAATAAGATCTTTCACCTCTTTAAACCAGAAATCAAGCTGATTCATTTCTTTGAGTGTCTCAAAGAAAACAGAAGGTTTCTTTCCTTTGAGAAGCGCTTTCTTCATTTCTTCGAAAACTCTTTCTTTGCTCAGATATTCAAGATTAATCGTTCTGCATAAATCGATGGTATTCTGTTCAACCGCAAACTCAAATCTTGATGCAAACTGTGCTGCTCTTAATGCTCTTAAAGGATCCTCAATAAAGGTAACAGGATCAACACATCTTAGAACTTTATTGTTCAGATCTTCAATCCCATTAAATGAATCAATGATTTCATCGCTGATAACATCCTGCATCAGGGCGTTGATGGTAAAATCTCTTCTTCTGGCAGCTTTGTCATAACCGATAAACGGATCGACTGTAACTTCAAAGTCTCTGTGGCCTTTACCTGTTGCTTTTTCACTTCTTGGCATTGCGATGTCAATGTCGTAACCCTTTAGGGAATAAACACCAAAACTGTCACCGTATTTTAAAGGCTGTCCTACAGATTTCAGTATTTCATAAAGCTTTTCAGCAGTTATTCCATGTACTTCAATATCAACGTCTTTATTATTGATATTCAAAAGTCTGTCCCTGACATAACCACCCACATAAAAGACTCTGCCACCGGCTTTCTTTACTTCTTCAGCAATTTTCAGTTCGATGCCTTTTTCCATAAACTAATTATAGAATATCAACATGGTTATAATTAAGTTATGAAATATCATGCAGAACCATACAGGCCTGATCTTGATGAACTTTGGTTTAAAGAAAAAATGTTATCGGATGAAGCAACAATGTCCTATAACCATGCCTATGGAGGGACAATAACCTTTGACAAGGAAAGAAGGCCTCAGTGGTATGAAAAATGGATACTTGATGAAAAAGAACATTATTACCGTTATCTTAAATCAACAGATGACAGTAACTTTGTCGGAGAAATTGCTCTTCATAAAGAAGCTGAAAGATGGCTGGTTGATGTTCTTGTCTATGCACCGTTCCGTCATAATGGATATGGACAGGAAGGGCTGGTGTATCTTACCAAAGAAGCCAGAAGAAGAGGAATTAAAGCACTCTATGATGAGATTGCCAAAGACAATTCTTCTATTAAACTGTTTCTGAAAAATGGTTTTGTGATTGAATCTATAAACAAGGAAACCATAACCGTCAGACTGATTCTTGATTAAAAAATGTAAATTATTTCAATAATTGAACACTTTTAATAAAAAAGTGTTTTTTTATTAAGGAATTTCAGTTTTTCCGTACAGTAATGAGTCAAGGAGGAAAAACAATGAACAGTATTATTGTTGAAACAGACTATCTTCTTGATGCTGCAAACAAAATTGAAGCTGCCTGCAATGACTACGAAAATACCGTATCCCTTATCTACAAAGATGTAGATCGCATGTCTTCATGCTGGAAAGGCGAAGACAATACGGCATTTACCAACCAGATTATGTCTTACAAAGCAGACTTCAACAGAATTGCTCTGATTATCAGGGAGTATGTCAACTATCTGCGTAATTCAGCCAATGCCTACAAAGAAACGCAGGCTGAACTTACGCTATCGGCAGGGAGGCTTAGAAGATAATGGCTGAAATCAGAATCACATTACCTGAGGTAAGTTCAATTGCGATGAGTCTTAGAAACCACAATCAAAGTCTTGATGAAACTCTAAGCTATATCGCAAAGACTATGAACTCAATGAATGCCAGCTGGCAATCTGAAAGTTCAGAAGAAATTGTGGCTAACTTCAATCTCTTTGCCCGATCTTTCATTGATGAATCGGAAACAATTGAGGAATATGCAAGATTCCTCGACAATATTGTTTCGACCTATGATTCAATGGAATCTACTTTAAGTGCCAATGCGCAGAACTTTGTTAAGTAAGGCCGCCAGAGTACTTATTACAGGAAGCATGCTGCTTATGCTTGCTTCCTGTAAGAAAGAAAAGTATCTGGTAAAAGACTATCTGATTGATCTTGCAACAATCAGTGGTCTTAGTGAATCAGAAGATATTGATGAGTGCTTTATGGTGCTTCTTGAATGGGGCGTTGTTGAAAGAGAAGACTATGAGCTGAAAGACAGCGAGCTCACAAAAGAGTATCTGAAGACAACACTTTCAAGGCTGACAGAAAGTAGTGTTGATGAACTTGTTGCTTTCAGCAGCATCAATGAATCCAATGTTCATACTGCAATAGTTAAAGCAGTAAAGCTTATTAATTCAAAACAGTTTGAAAATGATTATTCCTTTAAACTGAAGGATGAAATTGAAACTGTAGAAGAAATATCTGAAGAACTTGAAGACGGTTACTATTATTCTCAAAGTGATAAAGAATACTACAGTGTAACTGACGGAAAGTCCAGGAAGGCAGATTACGATGATATCTATGAAAAATTCAAACTGTCAGGTTCACAGAATATCGACTTTACAGGTTCTGAAGTTGAAATGAATGGAGAAGAAATAGAAAGCTCATATGTCAATAATGACTATGAGCTTCTTTCCTCAAAGTCTTCCGTTTTTTCTATCAAAGGTTATAGAGTGTCCTATTCTTTGAATTCCGGTGGAATATCTTTTCATATCTCAAAATCTGTCAAAGATGGACTCAATACCTATGCCGATGTCACCATCAGCAATATCTCGCCAACCTACAATTATGAGTATGACGATGACGGTGTGAAAAAAGCCTACTTCAAGATTGATTATGAGTCTACCAGTAAATACGGAATATCCCGTGCTGAATATAAGAAGAAGTATCTCGATTTGAAGAACGTGGACACCTCTGACTTTAAGACATTGGTAAACACAGTACTTAAAGATAAAAAGGATATGGAAGAGGCGTCAATTCCAATCTGTACAATAAAAACCCCGATACCAAATGTTCCTGCGGCTTATTTCAATATCGATGTTCTTTTAAGAATCTATGCCGGAGGGAAGGCGGAAATAGTTCTGAGCGATGATTCAACAATCGGTTTTGAAACCAAAAACGGAAAGATAAGACTGATCAAAGATATTGAAAGAGATGATGACCTTGTCTTAAGAGCTTCTTTAAAGACTACTCTTGGGCTAAACTTCAATATTTCGGCAACTGATTACAGACTGATGGATGTTGAACTGGATGGGGGAATCAAAGCTGAAATAAAATCGACACTTCATCTTTATGAAACTGAAGAAACTGAAGAGTCGGATCTTGAATATGATGAACTTGAAGAGTTGAGTGAAGATAATGACGATATTGAAGTGTGTGGTGATCTGACTTTAAGATGGGTGCTAGACCTTAAGTTCAATACAGCAGGAACGCTTCTTTATAAGTACGGGCTTAATTATACCAAAGAGTTCATGGACGATGATGACCAGGTATTCGGCAATCTTCATCACATTGAAAACGGACAGTTTGTCGAAAAATGCACAAGAGTCAAACGAACCACCTACAAGGTAAAAGGAGTGACTTTCAATCTGACAAAGATAACCCTTGATACCTATTCGATAGTACTTAAAAAAGGTGAAACCTATGAAATAGATGCTGCTGTTCCAACCGGTTACAGTAAGACTGATCTGACCTACAGTTATGAAGGAAATGTCGTATCTTTAAAAGATAATGCCGTTACAGCTATAAAAAGCGGTTCAGCCAAAATACGTATTGCAACCTATGACGGACTTTATGAAACATATCTGAATGTTCTTGTAAGTTATGAATAATCCGTTTGTCGTTATTATTGACGACTTTGGTTATAGGGATGTGACTATCGAAAGAAAAGAGTTCAATTACCGTACTCTTCATTTCTACTATAATAACTGCTGGTTTATATCTCTTAAGGAAGATACGTCTTTTCTTGACGGAACCAAGCTCAAGAGAATGGAATACGGTTATTATGAAGCCTACCTTAATGACGGCGAAAGAATCAGTATTTTCGTATATGAAGACTCTAAAGGAAAAGATGAATATGTACTTTATGAAAAGACAGATGAGCTTTTTTCTAAAGATGCTGTAACACTGATTAATCCTATAGTTCACAGAAACAGTTTTTCACTCTTAGAAAATATTTTTTACACAAACTGCGATCTGGTTCTTGTCAATAATATAAAAATAAAAAGCAGTTGTGTTTTAAAAGATGGGGACAGAATCAATATTGCCGGAACTGTAATTGTCTGGTTTACCGGTTTTGTCTATATGAACAGTTTTATGGTTGAAAACAGTCTTGCCGTATATAAGCCTGTCTTTAACGATTTTCGTTATTCTTTATCACCACGTCACAATATTAGACCATACATCGATATGAAAATGCCGGTATTGACCGTAAGTGAATTAGAACCGTTTTCTTTTACATACAGAAAAGAAAACATTTCACCAAGACAGTTTATACCGTCACTTATTATGTCTATGGCCATGGTTATGACAACTCTTTTCAATTGTCTTAACATGCAGGAATATGACTCAAGGAAATTACTTATTTACATGATTATGCCTGCTGGTATGGTTATGTCGATGGTGCTTTGGCCTTTAATATGGGCGCTTTACGAAAGGAAGAAAGAGAAAAGGCTGAAAAATAAAGCAATAAGTGAATATCTTGATTATCTGGATAATTTCAACATAAGACTGAAAGAAGACATCAACAGCTATCTTGAAGATATAAAACCGCATATACATAAAGATACGGATGCACTTTTCTATATCGATCATAATCACGAGAGTTATCTGACTCTTTGTCTTGGGAATATCTGTCTTAAAAATGCCCAGAGTCTTTATTCTAAAGACAAAAGAATTCAGAAACTCTACGATACAACAAATGAACTGTATGAAAGAAAAATACCTTTCATCATCAATCTGAATGATAAGAGAAAAGTGAATATCATTGTAAAAAAAGAGGATATTGAACAAGTATTTGAAGGAATAATTACAGAACTGGCAGGTAAACACAATCCGAACGATATGAAGATTGCGATATATTCTGAAAATGATTCTTTACTTAACAATATCCGCTTTCTGCCCCATCTTTTTCTTCATACAGAAAGACTTATCTATAAAGACAAAGAGTCAATCAAAGAACTTGATTGCATCGCACATGAAACAAAAACAGTCCTTATCTGTCTTGGTGAAAACGTAACAGAAATCTCAAATGAGAATGTGATACAGCTATCCATAATAACCGATAAAGACATGAGAAATACTGCTGATCTGAATATTGAAATAATCGATAACAAAGGATCTGTACTTGAGACAAAACAGACTTTTAAATATGAAAAGTCTGATAATAAAAAGAATCTCAGAAATATCATAAGATATGCAGATTTCAGGTACGACGATAATCCTGACAGTTTTTCTGGGTGGTCACTTGATCATGCAGACTGGAAAGACCACGACAATAGACTGATAGCTGAATTTGCCTCAAATAAAGATGGACTGTTTTCGCTTGATCTGCACGAGTCGAGTGATGGTCCCCATATGCTTATAGGTGGAATGACGGGTTCAGGAAAAAGTGAACTCATAATATCGATGCTTCTTTCTTTGGCCATGAGATATCCGCCTGATTATGTAAAGTTTATTATTGTTGACTATAAAGGCGGAGGCATAGCCCAATCCTTATGCACAGATTCAAAATATATTCCTCACATCTATGCAACAGCAGACAATCTTGACGGTGATAACCTTGAAAGGTTATTGATTGCTTTATCTCAAGAACTAAGGATAAGACAAAAGAAATTTAAAGAACTGTCTGAAAAAATCAACAGACCAATTCTGAATATTGATGACTACATTGAATATGAAAAGATGGCTCATCTGATTGTTTTGGTGGATGAGTTTGGTGAACTTAAAAGAACAAATCCGGAACTGTTGGAAGAACTTGTTTCCTATTCAAGAATCGGCAGAAGTCTTGGACTTCACCTGATTCTTTCAACCCAGAAACCATCATCTTCTGTCGACGAAGAAATCATATCCAACACTTCCATCAGGCTTGCACTTAAAACAGCAGACAGAAAGGATTCATCCGACATCATCAAGACAGAAGAAGCTATGAATATCCACTCAAAAGGTGAATTCATTGTCATAACTGCAAAGGGTAAAACAAAAGCCCGGGCATTCTATTCAAGAAATTCCGGTACAGAAAAACATGAAACCATACTGCTCGATACAAACCTGAAAAAATTGAAGTCCATCAAAGACGAAACAGATGAAACAAGTGATCTTGAAAAGATACTGAAGTCAATTAAAAGAAACAAATCTGAAAGAGAGGTGCTCGATTACAGATTGCCGAAAGAAAAAACAGTTGAAGAACTTAAAAAAGAATATAACGTTAATGAAGAAGGAATCATTCTTGGAGAAGCAGATGATTATCTTAATGCAACAAAAAGAATACTTGTGCACAGCCTTAATGAAAATGCCCTGATATATTCTTCAAGAGTTAATGAACTTAACGGAATACTAAACAGCCTTAATAATAAAAATATCATCGTCATATCCAACAGAAAGATAAAAGGACTTTCTGATTCTATAACCTACGATGATGAAGACACCATTGAATATCTTTTTGAAAGACTGAAAAGAAACAGCGAAAGAAAATATCTTGTTATAGAAGATATCAGTTGTTTTCTTTCTTACAGAGATGACTACATCACTCATATCATTGACCTTATTCAAAGATCGGAGGCAATAGACCTTATTCTTTTGTTTATCACGAGATCACTTCAGCTTCCTTACAGACTTGTTGCTGCATTTGAGAAAAGATACATCATCAAAGTCAAAGACAAAAGTGCCGTAAATGAATTCTTCATGGTCAGAAACAGATACAAGGGTAACAGTTTCTTTTATCAGGATGAACCGGTAAGTTATGTGCCTGCAAAGATTCCTGGATTGAACTTATCTTTTAAAAATGAATATTTCATTGAGACAATACCTGAAATCATAAATAAAGAAAAAGGCCTCATCGGTATAGATTACAGACTAAGAAAAAAACTGTATGTACCTCTAGACAAAAAGATACTGATTACTTCAGATGACAAAGGTATTCTTAACTCAATAGAACCATTCTATGGTGAACAGTTTGTGATTAAAGAGTATTCAAGAAACATGAATACAAGTACATACAATGGAATTATTTATCTCGGTGATATCAGAAGACAGGATCTTTTCTTCGTGAATCCAGGTTTCATTCTTAAAGACAACTGCGCCGTATATTATGACGGTAAAACCGCAAGGAATATTGTGATGGTGAACCATGAATAGTATTTATCTGACTTTATATATCGTCAGATATGACCGGTATATTGAATGTGTCTTTGACGCAGATACGACATTTAAGACCAATATTGAAAGAATGTTTGAAATGACAGAAACTGATTCCTGGAATTATCAGATATATGATCCTTTAAAAATGCTGTTTATAAAGAAGGATAAAACACCATCTGAATATTCTCTTGTATCCTGCAGGTGTCTTTTCGTTATGTAGTAAAATTAAGTCATGAAATTTCTTACTGTCATATTCAGTATTGTCATGCTTTTTACGGGCACGGTAAGTGTAAAAGCTGAAGAAGATATCTATTATGTGGTCGACAGTTCAAACGGTCAGGTAATAGATGATTTTTCATCATACCGCAATGCCCTAAGATTCTATAACAAAGCAAAAGATGAATATGACAACCTGTCTCTTTACCAAAATGACAAGGTAATTGAAACGGAATATGCGATTGTCAGATTCAATAAGAACGATGCCTGCTCTTTACAGATTGAATACAGTGATAATTCCTATATTAACGGCTGTTATGGGGAAGATGCTGCCTATCTTTATTCTGATAACGATGAGATATATTTCATGTTGTCGGGTGCAACAGGTCATACGGATATTTCTAACCTGACAATTATTCCGGTAGATGAATATCCTGACTTCATCTCTGTCTATGAGAATATTGAAGGTTCACTATACCACAATGTTAAATCCAGCATCGACAGTGCCTACTATACTTTTTCTATTGAGCTCGACAGAAGTCCTGACTATCTTGTCAAAGATAAATACTACTACAGTTATGACGGCCATTATTTCTATGAAAACTACTGGGATATGATTGATGACTATAACTCTGATGGCCATGATCAATCAGTAAATAAAGAAGCCTACTACAACTATTATCAGTATCTGCCATTCAGAAGCGAATCAAACTACAGTTATGAAGAAGTAGAGGCATATCTCATAAATTTCTTGGGAATAAACGGAAGACTTGTTTCCTATGAAGACGACAACGGCGACAATGCCAATGACTATGTCAACAGGTCACAGTATTTTGACTGTCTTGAAAGTTTCTTTGTGTCTGAGAATATCTTTGGAGTAAACGCAATGAGTTTACTTTCTTTGTCAATGTATGAAAGCAGTTATGGAAAGTCACTCTCGTCCTATCTTTCAAACAATCTTTTCCGTAATGCCGCATTTACTGAATCTAAAGAAAAGGATATTCAGAAATATGAAACACTGGCCAACTCAGTCTATGCCTATGCCAAATACTACATCAATCAGAAATACTGCAATCCTTTAAAGGAAAGCTACAATGGAGCATTCTTTGGAAACAAAACATCAGGTATGAATGTAAGTTACAGTGCTGATCCGTATTTTGGTGAAAAGGTTGCCTCAATCTATCACAAAATGGATAAGGATATGGGCTATCAGGACAGAAACAGCGAATGTATCGGTCTTGTGAGCGGGGATATTGAAGTATGCAGTGATGAAAAACTGAGTAATAGAATATATAAAGTAAAAGATGCAATTGACTATGCTTTTGCAGTGCTTGAAGAAACAGATATTTCATACAAAATCATTCTCGACAAATGCCTTGATGGTGACTCTTTATATAACAGGGAAAATGAAATTGGCTATATAGCAAAAGACAACGTGATACTGTTAAACAAAGAAAAGATGCACGAAGCAGAATACAGTGAATACAGTTTTGACTTTAATGGCGGAAGCATTGCCTCTTTAAAGACAGTAAGTTTTACATCCTCAAAAGATTTGTGTGAGATTGAACCTCTTAAGGATGGCTATGAGTTTATCGGCTATGTAGACGGAATTGCTGAATATAAGAAGATTGCTTCAATTACACTTGTGAGTGGTCTTGATGAAACATATGGTCCAGATGATTATCCGATATTGAACGGGGAAATTGTCATCTATTATGAAGACGGATCACACAGTTATAAAGAACTTAACAGTGAAATGATTGCTGATTTTAATACCGAGGAAGGCAAAGCGACCATCTTTTATAAAGGAGTAAGTACTCAAAAAGAACTCACCATAAAAGATGATACTTCGATTAAAGAAAAGGTAAATGCTTCTGTTAATGAACTGCTTAAGACTTACAGTCAGGATAAATATTTTGACGATGTAACTCTGGAATATGTAAAAGAAAATATCGCTTATGCGGATATCAGTTTCAATGAGATCAGAAGTCTTGATTTGATGGCCAAAGAAAAATATGGAACTTATCCTGCTTTCTATATCGGTGAAAATGACTATGACCTCTCATTCTCCGGACTGGCTCTATCATTTGACTTCAACAAAAAAAGAGATGCTTATCAGCTTTATGATGATACCTATTATGTAAATGCCGAGAAGTTAAAGAATGATGATGAAGAAATATTGATGAAATATGCAGAAGGATATGGATTTACCTCGGTTGGGGCAATCGATCTTTCTTTCCGTTTCAATCTGAATGAAGTAGAACCAAATGCTCCAATCGTAGTTGAGGCCAAGCTTTTAGACAAGGATTCAACTTCAATCTATACTGTCTATCACTTAAAAGATAACGGTGACATTGAAAAGATCAGAACCATTCAGTCTGATTCCTATATCCAGTTTATCGTCAGGGAATCTGGTGCTTATATTTTCCTTTCAAAGCCTTCAGCAAACACCTATGCAATTGAGGATACAAGAGAAAACATCTCTGCCTACAACAATGGCACAGACAGTTTTACGGTGATGGTAGAAATACTGGTATTCTTTGCGATGATGTTATATATCTTTGTCGGTTTTGTCATTTATTACCGATTAAAAAATCTCAACACTTCAATATGGGAAAGATACTGGAAGCTGTTGAGATCTATGAGAAACTAGATATTGTCTATTTCGATTTCTCTATCCTGATATGGATCGATATAAATCGTCTTATTATGTGTGTAGCTTACAAATCCCATCTTTGCACCTGGGATTTTTTTAATATTCTTGACAGGGCAGTAATCAACCGGAACACTTGATGAATAGCGTCCTTGAGAATACCATGCAGCAAGGTTGGCACAGATACGGATAATCTTTTCGTTTGGTTCATCATCGTCCACTACCACATGGGCTCCATGGAAGCCTTTCGCATGAAACCAGGTATAACTGTTTCTTGCATAGTCAAATGTTACGGCGTTGTTCTGAATGTTGTTCTTGCCGAAAGTGATGGTATAGCCATCAACCTTAACCTGGTAGAGATTGATCTTCTTTTTGTTGCCAGGCTTCTTTTTAAGTTTTGTCCTCAGATAACCGTATTTAACAAGTTCTTCTTTGATTGTGTTGGCATCGTCAAAATTGGCAATGGTCAGCTGTTCAATAAGTGCTGAAAAGTATTCTACTTCACGTCCTGCAATTTCCAGCTGTTCATTTATATAATTTTGTCCTTTGCGTTTCTTCTGATAACGCTGGTAGTATTTACGGGCATTGTCTTTAATAGAATACCTCGGGTCAAGTTTGATTATCTTGTCATAGATATTGACTTCCTTTAATCCTTTGACATTTAGATCACCATAGGTGAAAAGCAGGTCACCGTTTTCCCTGTCATCTTCTAGATTAAGTGCGTCATTTAAGGAAGCATTCAGTTTTTCAACTTTCAGTTCAAAATGTCTGAGTTCTTTCTTTACGAATTTGAAGATATCTTCAGTTACATTTCTGATTCTTTCTTTCTCATCAAGTTCAAAATACAGTTCATCAAAACCTTTATTGAGTTCATACTGTTCGGGTATAGCTTCAAGATGAGTAAGCGGTATTACGTGATATTCAAAACCGTCTTCATTCCTTGAAAGATACAGTGATTTTGATTCTTTTATCTCTTTTCTGATGTCATCGAGCGTTTCGCTTTCAAGACGGTATCTGACTTCTTTTTCAAGAGTTTTGGAGAATCCCTGAAGCTGCTTTACAAGTGATTCTTCAATATTGAAAGTTTCACCCGAGAAGAAATCAATCTTGTTCTGTTTATCAGGAAGAGTGAATTCTGCACCCTGCAGGATTGTTCTTCTTGTATTCTCGTAAGGTGGTATCTTCTTTAGGGCGTCAATTATTCTGTTGGTGTTGGCATCAACAAGAATCAGATTGGCATATTTGCCCATAAGTTCTACAGACAGTATGAAATGTCTTTCATCATACAGATCATCAAGCGCCTTGATGTGCATCAGAAGATATCTGTCATATTCATTCTGCTCAATTTCATAGATGACACCATTGGCGATGTATTTTCTAAGCACCATAACAAAAGTACTTGGATCGTTATGCGTTGCGAAGTTTTTATCAGACAGGCAGATGTGATTATAGACGGAATGAAAAGACATGACCATATTGCATCTGACACCTTCTGAATGGATATTGAAGACAATCTCGGTAGCGGATGTATCAGAAATACGGTTGATTCTGATAGGGAGTCTCGCATCCAGATCTTCTTTAATTTTGGACAAAATAATTCCGTCTAAAGCCATGTCTCTATTATATAATTATGGTAATGAAAAAAGGATTACTTATTATCTATTCAGGCCCAAGCGGCGTAGGCAAATCAACAGTAAGAGAAGAATTCTTTAAAGATGAAACTTTAAGGCTTACTTACTCTATTTCAATGACCACAAGAAAACCAAGAGAGGGTGAAAGAGATGGAGTTGATTATTTCTTTGTCACAAAGGAAGAATTTGAAGAAGCTGTAGAAAGAGGGGAACTGCTTGAGCATGCCTGCTTTGTGTCAAACTATTACGGAACTCCCGTTGGTTATGTTGAAAAACTGAGAAACGAAGGAAAGAATGTAATTCTGGAAATTGAAATTGAAGGTGCAAAACAGGTAATGAAAAAAGTTCCTGAAGCAGTTTCAATCTTCATCCTTCCGCCTTCAATTGAAGAACTGAAAAACAGAATCAGAGGAAGAGGAAGCGAAACAGAGGAAAGTTTCAACGGCCGCGTAGAAACAGCCTTAAAAGAAATAGCTCAGAAAGATATCTATAAATACCAGGTAGTAAACAGAGATATCAAAGAAACTGCCGAAGAAATAAAGAAAATTATACACAAAGAGATGGAAGCTTAGTTCCATCTTTTTGAAGAATCAAAGAGTGTTTGAGGAGATTAATATGCAGAAAATAAAAGACATAACTATTGTAAGTTTATCCAAAGGAATTCTTGGAGAACCATTTATTGAACACGAACTTGAAATCGGATTAAGAAGACTAAAGGAGTGGGGTGTTGATGTACACTTTTCAAGAAATGCCCTAAAAGGAATGGAATATATTGAACAGCACCCTGAAGAAAGAGCAAAAGATCTCATTGAAGCTTTTGAAAGTGACACCGATATGATTCTGTGCGCGGTGGGTGGGGAAGATACCTACAGATTACTTCCGTATCTTTTCAAAAATGATGAACTTAAAAAAGCTGTAAAAGAAAAAGTGTTCCTTGGTTTTTCCGATTCAACAATGAACCATCTGATGCTACATAAAGCTGGACTAGATACCTATTATGGTCAGGCTTTCTTACCTGATGTATGTGAACTGTTTGATACTATGCTTCCATACAGCGAGAAGTATTTTAAGGAACTGATTGAAACAGGAACAATCTCAAGAATTATGCCAAGTGATATCTGGTACGATTCAAGAGATGATTTCTCAAAGGAAGCGATCGGCACAATACCAGCTTCACACGAAAACGAAGGTTTTATCTTATTGCAGGGCAAGGGCCAGTTTGAAGGTGAGATACTTGGTGGCTGCATCGATACCATCTACGATATCTTCAATGGTGAGAGATTTGCGGATACTGTTGAAATATGTGAAAAGTACGAAATATTCCCATCGATTAATGACTGGAAGGGAAAGATTCTGCTTCTTGAGTCAAGTGAAGAAAAAGCTACTCCAGAGAAATACAGAAAGATGCTTAACGAACTTAAGAAATATGGTGTATTCGATGTCGTAAACGGAGTACTGATCGGTAAGCCTGCTGATGAAACCTATTTTGAAGAATACAAAGAGATTCTGAAAGAGGCAATCGACAATCCTGATTTGCCGGTAGTTGTAAACATCAATGTCGGTCATGCAATACCACGCTGTATTATTCCGTTTGGAAAACATGCAAGAGTTGATGTCGATAAACAGGAAATCGTATTCTAATAAATATCCAAATATATTAAAATATTAAAGAAATTGCAGTAAATGATTATTGGAAATACTGTTTTGTTGGTTAAAAAGGAAGTAAATATGAAAAAGATTTTATGTTTGATATTCAGTGTTGTCATGATGGTTTCATTTTTGACTGTTAAAGTTAATGCTGAAACACATACACACTGTGATTGTGGTGAGAGCGAGTGTTCCGGGACAGGACATGACAGTACAAAAGAATGGACATCTGTATCATCTCTTCCAACCGATTCCGGTTATTACTGTTTAGCAAACGATATTGAACTTGGAAGTACACCATGGACTATTGCGGCAGGTAAAGACATTCATCTGTGTTTAAACGGCTATGAAATCAAGGCAAGTTCATACCTTGATCCATACATGATTGTTGTAGGCGGTACTTTGACAGTTACCGACTGTCAGGAAACATGCGGAAAGATTACAAGTATTAATGCGAACGGTATTTTTAAAGTATCTGGCGGTACATTAAATATTTATAATGGAACAGTTACTCACAAAAAACAGGACAGACACATTATCCTGGCAGAAAACGGGGGAAAAGTTAACGTTTTTGATGGAACTTTTGCTAATGAAAAGCATGAAACAAAAGATCTTACCAATATATATGGCTTCCTGGTAGCTCAGTCGGCAGGTTCAGAAATCAATGTCTATGGCGGTGATTTTACCGTTAATGAAATTACGAACAACAACAGTACAAAGTTTGCACCATATCTGATGAATACAGATGGCAATGGTACATTCAATATAACAGGTGGAACTTTCACTGCGAAGTATTATGGCAACTCAAAGCACTCCTTTGGTACAGCAACTATTACAGGTGGAACTTTTGCCACAGCAAGTTTACCGACAAAAACCGGTGACGTTGTTGACCTAAGCAAGAAAACTGCTGAGGGATATGAGCTTGTTGACCTTGGCGAAGGTGGACCTTATCAGGTAAAAAAGATTGAGGCATTCAAAATAGGCGCCACAACTTTCTCAACACTTAACGAGGCAATTGCGGCCGCAAATGAAAACGATAACATCGTTGTCTTAAGAGACAGTGATCTCAAAGATGTTGCTGATATCAGTAAAAAAATCAGTATTGATCTTAATGGTTATGTTTTATCTGGAACAGGTTCAACAAGTCAGATATTCAAAATAGTTGAAAACGGTAAATTGACAATAGATGATTCCAGTGTTGCAAAAACAGGTAAGATTTCCGCATATAATACTAGTCCAACACTTATAAAAATTGATTCTGGTGAACTTGTTGTCAATGGCGGCAACTTTACAGTACAGGTCGACAGTTATGTTTCATACAGCCACGTTATAAACTGTCTGCAGGGAAAAACTACTTTGAATGGCGGAAACTTCAGTGTTCTTAAAGGATGTGATACCCAGAACGACAATCTGTTCAGTTCTGTTGTGGCAGCAACCAGAAAAGATGCATTAAAAGATTCAACAATCACCATCAATGGTGGAACATATAACTGTTCTTACAGCGAAACAGGAACCGGAAAGTTTGCGTCAAGAATATTCACTCCTTATAAAGGCGATAATGGTGACTTTGGAACCATTAATGTTAATGGCGGCAATTTCAATGGAGATTACAACAATCCAGAACTGACAGAAATAAAGAAGTATCTGAATATTGTTGGCGGCTCATTTGATAGGAATATTTTTACTGATAATCTGAAACTGTCAGATATGATAAACACAGATAAATATTATGTAAAAACAAGCGGAGAGCGCTATGTTGTTACAGAAGTAGAAAAAACATATTCAGTAGTAAATACCTGTACAAAATAGTTTGAAACTAAAATGAAGCCTGGCAAATAAATGCCAGGCTTTTTGTATGCATAAAAAAGACTCCTTTGCAGGAGTCTTAGTTGATTACTATCTGTTGTAGTATTCGATGATAAGAGTTTCGTTAACTTCCAGATTAAGTTCTTTTCTTTCTGGGATTCTAACGTATGTACCTTTACGGTTGTCTTTATCAACGTTTACGAAGTCCTTAGTTGAAACAGTTGCTTCTAATGCTTCAGCGATAGCTGCATTGTTTCTCATTGATTCTTTAACTTCGATTGTTGAGCCAGGTTTTACCATAGCTGATGGGATGTCAACTTTCTTGCCGTTTACCAGGATATGTCCGTGGTTAACTAACTGTCTAGCTGCTCTTCTAGTTCTAGCGAAGCCCATTCTGTATACAAGGTTATCTACTCTAGATTCCAGCATGATTAACAGGTTAGTACCTGTAACGCCTTCCATCTTAGAAGCTTTCAGATAAGTGTTGTAGAACTGCTTTTCGCTAAGACCATACATATGTCTGATCTTCTGCTTTTCAGCTTTCTGCTGACCATAGTTAGACTGCTTGATTCTCTTTGCTGCACTACCGTGCTGTCCTGGGATATAAGCTCTCTTTGTCAGTTCTTCGCCAGTTTCAAGAATTGAGAAGTTAAGACGACGAGAGATACGCCATACTGGACCAGTGTTTCTTGCCATTTAAATTTTTCCTCCATTGTCAAGACAATACCAGGTATGAATCATTGATGTGAGTGTTAATATTAAGCTTTCATTCTAGAGCTGAATTACTAACTTCCTTAGTGGTATTAACGCTTTGGCACCAACTTCATATGCTGCTAATGCTGATATATTATATCTAAATACAGCACCTATGTCAAATTGCAAATTATCTGTTGTTGATAGTAAAATTATTATGACATATTAGGTATATTATGAGCAAAACGAAGATAGGGATTATTGCTGGACTGGTTGCACTGATTATCATCATAATCATTGTTTTAGTCCGCAATTCAAAGAAAGCAAAACTGAAGGAAGAAATGGAAGAAATCAATGTCCGTTTCAATGAAGTAAAGTCATCTCCGATTGCCTATAAACTTTCAAAAGCTCAGTCTTTAGCCAAGAGAAACGAAGAGACTGCCGAAGAAGTAAAGTCATACTACAAAAAATATGAGAAAGTGCAGGAAGATCTTGATTCAGTGCAGAAACTGATTGAAGAACTTGAAGACTGTATTGCCCTAGGCCAGGGTGACGACATCAAAGATCTTAAACACTCAATCTATTCCAATATTTCATCAATCCAGAAAGAAATCAGAGAGATTGACAGCTATCTTGATAATTTCACTGTTGAAGAAAACAATCAGCGCTCAAGTTCACTGAAACTTAAAGAAGAATTCCAGCAGCTTAAACTGTACATTTCTGAGAATGCCGGAAGCTTTACCTATGCGATTGATGGTGTTGATGCCAGAATTGCCAAGGTAGAAGATCTCTTTACCGAAAGCGAAGAATGTCTGTATGCTTCTGACTTCAATGGTGCAAAACAGATATTCACTGAAATAGAAACTGAAATTGACGATATGAAAGAAGTGTTCATTACACTTCCTGAACTTATTGCCAGAATCAAGGGAACACTGCCTACACTTATTGAAGAAGCTGAAAAAGAATACTCTTTGACTAAACAAAGAGGAATCAATCTTGAAAAATACAATATCGATTCAAAGATTGCTGACATCAGATTAACAATGAACGCTGATCTCAAGAGTCTTCTTGAATGCAAGACAGATGAAGTGGGCAAAAACTGTGAAGAATCAGAAGAAACACTTAAAGGCATCCTGGCTGATCTTGAAAGAGAAAACAGCGCATATGGTGATGCAAAAGAAGTTGTGCAGAATACCAGAGACAATGTTGCTGAACTTAAACGTCTGTTCGAATATGTGACAACCGGATATAAAAAAGATAAAGAGCGTTTTGGCATGGAAGATATTGAACCATACCTTAAAGACGTTGCCCGTGATATCAAGGACTTTGAAAAGAGATCACAGGAGTACGATCTTGACTTAAGCGATTCAAGAAAGTCTTCAATGGAGATTCTTACAGAATCAAACAATCTTTATAACGAAACAGAGGTTACCAGAAAATCACTGCTGTCTCACAAGATGAAGATTGACAAGACAACTTCCGATGAACAGCACGCCAAAGTGCAGCTGCAGAAACTGCAGGTTGTAATCAATGAGGTTGAAATCAAGGTTAAGGAATACCGCATTCCGACAATCTCAGAGAACTATTATATGGATCTTGAGAAATCCCGTGAATACATCAGCAGTATTAAGGCACTTCTTGAAGAAGTTCCAATTGATGTTGAAAAACTCAACGCAACAGTAAATGAAGCAGTTGATTCTATCTATCATTTCTACAACAATGTAAACAATATTGTCGGTATGGCCGTGATGATTGAAAATGCGATTGTGTTCGGCAACAAGTACCGTTCAACATATAAGGAAGTTGATCAGGAACTCTCTAAAGCTGAGTTCTGTTATATCAATGGTGAGTATACCAAATCTCTGACTACAGCAATCAAGTGTCTGGAGAAACTCTATCCTAATATTTCTGACAAGAAAATGCTGGAGAATGAATAGTGAAAGTTTATTTTGATGCCGTATCCAGTACAAACGTTGACAGCGAAGTTCTGGATACCTATAAGAAAATACTTGATAAACATTACTGCAACAGCGACGCTCTTTATGACGATGGCGTCGCTATTTATAGTCTTATGGAGAAATCCAGAAGTACGATAGCTGATCTTTTGAAGGTTGAAGCCGATGAGGTAATATTTACATCAGGTTCTTCAGAGTCAAACAGCACTGCCATCAAGAGTGTGTGTCTTGGTCAGAAAGAAAGAAAACACATCGTTTCAACAGTTACCGAGCATCATTCGCTTCTGTATGCTCTTGAACAGCTTGAAGAATATTTCGGCTTTGAAGTGACCTATCTTAAGCCGAATGAAGATGGCGTTGTTACAGCCGAGATGGTTAAGAAAGCTTTAAGACCTGATACGATTCTTGTCTCCGTTATGGCCTGCAATAATGAGTTAGGTCTGATCAATGACATCGATGGAATCAAGAAAGTGGTCAAAGCCAATTCGGGAACTTACTTCCACAGCGATCTTACTCAGGCTATCGGCAAGATGAAGATTGATCTTAAAGATATCGATCTGGCAAGTATTTCTGCCCACAAGATACACGGACTTAAGGGCTCTGGACTTCTTATCAAGAAACAGTATGTAAAGATGATCCCTCTGATCAACGGCGGTCAGCAGGAATTCGGATTAAGAGGCGGCACAAGTAATGCCCCAGCCAATATTGTTTTGGCCAAGACTTTAAGAAAAGCTCTTGAAAATATGGACAGGTATCACGATTATCTTCTTGACTATCATAAGCGTTTTGTTGAAGAACTCAAGAAGGTTGATGGCGTTACAATCAATTCAAAAGAAAACGGCATTCCTACACTTATCAATATCTCTACTCCACTTACCAGCGAGGTGATGTTGAATGCACTGAATCTTAAAGGTATTATGATTTCGTCAAAATCAACCTGCGGTTCAAGAAAGAATTCGCCTAATCTGACACTGGAGTCAATGGGTATTGACGGCAATCACACTATCAGGATTTCATTTGACTATACCAATACATACGAAGAAATTGATTATTTTATAACCTCAATAAAGGAGATTATCGAAAAATATGGCTGATGTACTATATGACCATATCATGGTGAGATATGGTGAACTTACTACCAAAGGTAAAAACCGTAAAGAGTTTGAAAGAAAACTGACGGAGAATGTAAAGAAGAGACTTAAGGATTATCCTAAGCTTAAATATAATCGTACATTTGACGGTCTGTTTATCATACTGAACGGAGAAGACTACAATCTGATCAAAGAAGATCTGAAACAGGTTTTCGGTTATTCATATTTTGCCGGAACAATGGTTGTTCCTAAGGATATCGATACGATTGCTCAGGCAGCATATGATTTGTGCATGAAGAAAGACTATAAGACTTTCAAGATTTCTTCAAGGAGAAATGACAAGTCTTATCCTATGCATTCAGATGAGATAAACAGAAAAGTTGCTACCTATATCTTAAAGAACACAGAGATCAAGGTTGATGTCCACAATCCGGATATCACTATCTATATTGTTATTAAGGAAGATGGAGCATATATCCTCGATGAAAAGATCTATGGTCCAGGTGGTTATCCAACTGGTATCAACGGCAGAGCCATGCATATGATGTCCGGCGGTATTGATTCACCTGTTGCCGGTTATCTGACTATGAAACGTGGTATGACAATTGAATGTCTGCACTTTGCAAGTCAGCCTTATACTTCAAAACAGGCACTTGATAAAGTGCTGGCTCTATCAAAACAGTTGAGCTATTATCAGGAAAATGTCCTGGTACATATTATTCCGTTTACTGACCTGCAGCTTGCTATCTATCAGAACTGTGATGAGTCATATGCGATTACCATCATGAGAAGAATGATGTACCGCATTGCTGACAGACTCGTTCAGGCCAGACACATGTCTATGATTACAAACGGTGAATCAGTAGGACAGGTTGCATCTCAGACTCCTGAATCCATCAAGGTAATTGAACACGTCTGTGATTCGCTTATCCTAAGACCTGTCTGTATGATGGATAAACAGGAAATCATCGATGTCGCAAGAAAGATCGGCACCTATGAAACAAGCATTCTTCCATATGAAGACTGCTGTACAATTTTTGACCCTAAGAATCCAGTAACCAAGCCAAAACTGGACCGTTGTGAATACTTCGAATCCAAGTTTGACTGGGAGAGCCTGGTTGATAAATGTATTGAGGGTGATAACGTAGTCAAAGTTTCATACAGAGACGTCTCAGAAGATATCTTCTAAAAGGAGGGCATATGAGCATTTACAAAACTAGAAGAGAAAGACTAATCAATTCCTATGAAGGAAATACCTGCGTAATTGTATTCTCAGGCAAAGAAATTATGAAGTCAGAAGATGAATGTTACGACTTCGATGTAAACCGTAACTTCTATTATCTGACAGGGCTTGAAAGAAACGATATGGCTCTGGTCATCACTAAGATTGATGATGCAGTAAAAGAATTCATTTTCGCTCAGCCATACAGTGAATTCATCGCCAAGTGGTATGGCGACAGAATGCCGTTTGAAGAAATTAAAGAAATATCAGAAGTTGATTCGGTTAATGAATATGACAGTTTAAGAAGCACATTCGCTTCAATGTATAACCGTTTAAGAAGAGACCCTGAATTCAAGGTATCACTTGATTTATGGCAGTATACTGCTACTCAGGATGCATCTATGGCTGTACAGTTTGCCAATGAACTGAAAGAAAGATATCCAGGCCTTAAGATTGTTGACCTGTATCCTGCTATTGCTTCATTAAGACTTATTAAAGACGAAGAAGAAATCAAGAACATCTCAGAAGCTATTGCTACTACCAAATTTGCTCAGGACTGGATGATGTCATTCATTAAACCTGAGACAAATGAAATGATGATGGAAGCTACATTTGATTATGCGTTAAAGTCAAGAATGTGCAACAAGAGAGCTTTCACAACTATCGCTGCTTCAGGAAAGAATGCAACTGTTCTTCATTACCATGACAACAATCAGGTAATGCATGATGGTGACCTGTTCTTATGTGATATGGGTGCTACATACAAGAATTACTGTGCCGATATTTCCAGAACATTCCCAGTTAACGGAAAGTTCACTGAAAGACAGAAAGAGTTATATGAAGTTGTACTTGCTGTACAGAAACTTGTTGAATCTACTGCCAAAGCCGGTGTTTCAATGAGAGACCTCAATAAGCTTGTTGTGGATTTCTACAAAGAAGAACTTCCTAAACATGGACTTACAAAAGATGTAAGTGAATACTACTGGCATTCAATCGGCCATCAGCTTGGTCTGGATACTCATGACATCGATGGTGGACTTGGTGCAATATTAAAACCTGGTATGGTTATCACTAACGAACCAGGTCTGTATGTTGCTGATGAGAATATCGGTATCAGAATCGAAGATGACCTTCTGATTACTGAAGATGGATGCATCAACCTTGCTAAAGATCTTTACAAGGAAGTTGCTGATATCGAAGGCTTCATGGCTAATTATAAGCACTAAGTTTATAGATAACTACTTCAGCGTCCGCAAACAGGCGGGCGCTTTTATGTGTTACGCCAACGCCATTTGTAATATCCATTGTGACGCCGTTTTCGCTTGTCTTGCCTTTGAAGTATTTCTTTGCACCAACAGGTCTTGTGAACATGTTGATCAGTGGAATATAGATCTGTCCGCCATGAGAATGTCCTGAAAGGATATAGTCACTTCTTTCAGATGTCAAAGATGAATAGATATCCGGAGTATGACATACAGTAAGAGTATATTCTGATGTATCGACTTTTTCATATGCAGTTTCTACATCGGGTGCACCATTCAGTATAGAGTCAATTCCGACAATATTGATGTAGTCATCTTTACCAAGATGCACTTTGGCAGAATCGTTTATCAGTACTCTGAAACCTGACTCTTCTAAAACTGATGTGACAAATTCTTCAGAATCCATGCCAGTAAGGTCATGATTCCCAAGTACAGCAAATTTAGCCTGATCTGCCTTTAATGATGAAAAGAGGTCTACAAGTTCTTCTTTATCAAGGCCAGCAGCATATTCATCTATCAGGTCTCCTCCAAAGATGATGACATCTGGAGAGAATTCATTTATCTTTTCAATAGCTCTTTTAATCTGAGCAGTATCAGTGTAGCCATAATGAGTATCAGCAAAATAGGCAATGATGAAACCGTCAAATTTGTCTGAGAGTTTGCCGCTGACAATTGTTTCTTCTCTGATTTTAACTTCGGATGGGTTGATAAACAGAGCATTCACAATCAGCAGTGCAATAACGATGGTTCCAATAAGCGAACCGGCAATAATCTTTTTCTTCATATAAATATTTTACCTTATCTAAAATCACATAATTTTACTTAATTCGGACATATTTGTATGAAAGTGTATTGCTACTATTAGTTTGTGGACGAAGAGTCCTGTCTAAGATCCTCCACTATATTTATCCCCTTAAATAGGAAAGCCCGAAAGGGCTTTTTCCTTAAAAACAGTTATGTAATAGTTTTGTAATTTATGATATGCAATAATGAAAATGTAAAAAGGAGTTATTTATGACAGATAAAAAAGAACTTAATAAAGAAGAACTTAATAAAGTAAGCGGTGGTGAAATCGTTAATTATCAGGAACATCTCGATAATGGTGGGGGAGCAGTTTACAATGACGGTTCTTTAAGCATTGATGCCGGTACAGAATTTCATGGAGATACAGCTGGAATTGGCGGCGGAATCGTAATAGATAATGCTGGTCCTGGCGGCAAAAAAGGATATCGTTAATTTCGTAAAGTTGAAGTTTCAGACTGAGTGCTGAAACTTTTTATTAACTTTCTGTTTAGTTACAATTCACATTAATTTCAGTTTGAATAACTATACTTGTTAGTGTAAGAGGTGTAAGTATGAAAAAGATTTTAAAAACGGTTCTTGTTACACTGGTTTCTCTGATGATGTTTGTCACAGGAACTCCAGTATGTGCGGAAGAAGAAATTCACGAAATTAAACTTGGATCTAAAGAAAACAGTGACGGAACATATTCCCATACTGTTACTGTCGATGGGAATGCAGTCAGTGAGTATGATTATGTATGGCATGCAGATCCAACTATTGATCACGATGAAGTAAAGAATTCACCAGCTGAATACTTTACAGGTGAAAAACCAGAAGGCGAAGATATCTATATTGCTCATGATATCTATTACTATCCTGAACTTGATGCCGATAAATTCGTCAAGAAGAGTTATGATGGCGAATATGAATGGCTGTACTATTATGAGGCAGAAGGCTACGAAGACTATATCTTCTCAACCCTTCCAGTTGAAGGCAACACTGTTCCAACAAGAATGATGCATTCTGAAGAAGAAGCATATCAGAATGCCGTTCTTCACATCAACAAAGCCGGAACATATAGACTTTCAGGTAACTGGCATGGACAAGTCAACATTGACCTTGGTGAAGATTCGTTCACTGATCCTGAAGCTGTTGTTACTCTGATTCTTGATGGTGCCGATATTGAATGTACAGTAGCAAGCGGTATCTGTTTCTATCAGGTATATGAAGTTGACAATGCCTGGGAAGATAGAGAAGAAGCACTTACCGAAATTGATACGACTGGAGCCGGAGCAAATATTGTGATTGCTGATGGAAGTACAAATACAGTCAGCGGTGCAAATATCTTCAGAATTCTGAAGACTAAATATAAAGACGAAGATTCAACTGACGAAGTAAAAGTACAGAAGAAGTCAAAGAAAGTTGATGGTGCTTTCTATTCATATATGTCAATGAATATAGACGGTGAAGAGAAGGGTACCGGAATTCTGAATATCAATTCTGAATTTGAAGGACTTGATACAGAACTGCATCTTACTATCAACGGCGGCAACATCAATATTACTGCCGACAATGATGGAATCAATGTCAATGAAGATGATGTATCTATTGTAACTATCAATGGTGGTAAAGTGCAGATCCTTGCAGGAACAGGTGCAGAAGGTGATGGCGTTGACTCAAACGGTTATATCAACATCAATGGCGGTACAGTAATTTCAAGTGCCAAGCCACAGTCCGATTCAGGACTTGATTCAAGCTGCGGTACATATATCAACGGTGGTACAGTTATTGCAACCGGTTCATCAATGGATGTTGTTACTGAATATTCAGAAAATGCTGATCAGGTAACACTTAATCTTGTATTCAATTCACAACAGAATCTTACTGATTCAATCATTATTGCCGATACTGACAGTAAACCAGTATTTGCCTACGATCTTTCAAAGAACGACTTCTTTAAAGATGCAGGCAGAACATACCAGTGTCTGATTGTGTCTGATGATTCATTTACCGTTAATGATGAATATAACATCTATATCGGCGGTCAGCTTAAAGGTGATGAAACTGATGGTATTTATCAGAATGCCAAATCGTTCACAAACGCATCTCAGTTATTCTATACATCAACCGGTGTAACAGGCGGTCCGGGAATGTTCGGCGGATTTGGTGGAATGCAACAGGAAGGAAACTTCAACCCTGAAGATATTCCTGAAGGCTTTGACCCTGAAAATATTCCTGAAGGTTTTGATCCAGAGAATGTTCCAGAAGGAATGGAACAGGGTAACTTCAATCCGGAAGATATGCCAGAAGGCTTCAATCCTGACAATATGACTGGTGCAACCGAAAACAAACAGGCACCTGAAGGAACGGAACAGGGCGAAAGACCTGAAATGCCAGAAGGACAGAACATGGAAAAACCTGACAACAATGGTCAGATGCAGAATATGCAGAAACCAGATGGTAACAGCCAGATGCAGAATATGGAAAAACCTGATGGAAATGGACAAATGCAGAACATGAGCCAGTCATCATCAGAAGCAAAGACTGTCTTCCTGGTTGAAGATAAAGTCAATACTTATTCCGGAGTATATCCAAGTGATGCAGCTGTTGTCTCATCTTCAAGCAGCGTTTCATATACATTACCGATTGTTATTGCTTCCTCTGTTGTGGTTATAGCAGCAGTAGTACTGATACTCGTAAAAATTAACAAGAAAAAAACATCTTAGTAGTTTCTCCTATCCTTTTTAAAAGGTACCGATTCAGGTCGGTATCTTTTTCTATTTAATCCACTATAATGATATTGATGAAAAACAAGAAACTGTTTGGCAGTATTATGCTGCTTCTTGCTGCCTTTATATGGGGAATCGGTTTTACAGTTCAGTCTATCTCAGCCGATAGTCTTCCGGCATTTACTGTTGTCTTTTTTAAATCATCAGGCGGTTTTCTTCTGATACCTGTAGCAATCATTCTCAAACAGAAGTTCACTAAAGAAGCCATAGTGGGTGGCGTAATCAGTGGTTCTTTTCTTGCGGTGGCATGTTTTACTCAGCAGATGGGTATTGAAAGATCTACCGTAGCCAAAGCAAGTTTTATTACAGCTTTATATATTGTGTTTGTTCCGATAATCGGAATGCTTATGGGAAAGAAGATAAGAAAGCTTGTCTGGGCCGGTGTAGCGGTTGCGGCACTTGGAATGTACTTCTTATGCATGAACGGTTCTTTCTCGCTTGGTATCGGCGATATATACCTGATTATCTGTGCTGTTGCGCTTGCTGCTCAGATTATTGTTATTGACAAGTTTGCAGATAAAGTTGATCCAATCCCTTTGTCATGCGTTCAGTCGCTGGTTGTCTGTGCTATGGCTTTGGCTGGAATGATTTTTGAAAAACCATCAGTGAGTGTAATTGTATCTATCTGGCCAGTCCTTGCCTATGCGGCAGTCATGTCATGTGCTGCTGCTCAGACATTACAGGTAGTCTATCAGAAAGATGTAGAACCTACCTTGGCAAGTCTTTTGATGTCGTTTGAATCAGTGTTTGGTGTACTGGGAGGATTTGTATTCCTTAATCAGACCTTAAGTTTAAGAGAGCTGTTTGGCTGTGTGCTGATATTTGTTGCTGTACTTATAGCTCAAAAAGAATAAAACCGTTTCAATCGAAACGGTTTTTTAGTCATTGTATTTGGCTCCCTGATATGTATCAAGTTTTCTCATCAGTTTATCAATGTCGTTGAGGATTGTGGTCTTGTTTAAGGTCCAGGTAGGGGCAATCAGATCTGATTTCATCGGATCACCTGTCAGTCTTTCAACGATTATCTCAGGCCTTAGAAGCTCTAACTGTTTTACAACTGTCTCAATATATTTTTCTCTTGAGATTATCTCAAAAGGTTTTTCTTCGTATATCTTTGCCAGTGTTGTACCTTTCAATATGTGCAACATATGAATCTTTATTGCATGGAAGTTGAGATGCGCAATGTCTTTAACAGTCTGTAACATCGTTTCTTCATCTTCATAAGGAAGACCGTTCATGATGTGAACACAGACTTTGATTTTTGTTTTGGATATTCTCTTGAGTGCGTCTTTAAACTCTTCAAAAGTATGACCACGGTTGATGAATGCACCTGACTCATCGTTTGATGTCTGTAAACCCAGTTCAAGCCATATCTGTTTGTATTCACAAACTGAGTCAAGATATTCAATAACATCATCTTCAAGACAATCACATCTGGTGGCTAAAGATATCTCACATACTTCATCTTTGTGAATGAACGGTTCTATCATCCCTTTTATCTTTGAAAGAGGACCGTAGGTATTGGTAAAAGACTGGAAGTAAGGAATGTATAAAGAATTAGGCCACTTGCTGTCCATAACTTTTTTGTTTTCTTCATACTGTTTCAGTATTGATTCTTCACTCGCAAGATTTGAATCTCCAGCTCCTTTACTTGAACAGTAGATACAGCCGCCATATCCTTTTCTGCCATCTCTATTGGGACAGGTAAAACCGGCATCGATGATGACTTTGGCAACTTTGCAGTTGTAGGTAGTCTTCAGATGATAGTTATAGGTATGGTATCTTTTCTCATTGAATGAGTAAGGGAAAGTGTTTTCCATATTTACATTATAGAATGCCACGTATTTGAGTTTACAAAGAGATTGTACTTTATAATATTGATAAGAGGAAACGACAATGATAATACACAGTACAAGAATATATATGGAAGATGGTCTTAAAGCAGGCTATCTGGAAATTGAAGACAGAAAGATTATAAATTTCTATCCTGAAGGAAGCAATGTCAAAGCCGACATTGACTATGAAAACAATCGGATAATTCCAGGTATTTTTGATACTCATAACCATGGTGGCTTCGGTTATGACATGATCAGAGAATCAACAAAAGAAGATTTGATGGCTTTGCTTAAAGCTCAGGCTTCAGTTGGCGTAGTTAACTATATGCCTACTACATCAGGATTAATCAACATTGAAATGATTGCATCAGAAGCCTATAAGGACCAGGATGGTTCAAGGATATTGGGTGTTCATTCTGAAGGTCCATGGGGATCAAGAGTGGGCGAAAAAGGTATCAACACCGGTTATCCTAAACCTGATATTAAAGAAGCTAAAAGAATGGTAGAAGCAGGCAAAGGAAATCTTAAACTTGTGGATGTTGCCCCAGAAGTAGAAGGTGCACTGGAAGTAATCAGATACTTTGTAAAAGAAGGTGTCAATGTTGGTCTATATCACACCAATGCCAACTATAAGGAAGCCAATATCGGTATCGATAATGGAGCATCTGTAGCAACACATCTTGGCAATGTCATGACCGGTTTACACCATAGAGATGTCGGTACACTTGGTGCGTGTCTTTTAAGAGATGAAGTGGATTGTGAAATGATCTGTGACGGGTTACATGTATCACTTCCTATGATTGAAATATATTTAAGAGTCAAAGACCACAATCAGCTGATGATGGTATCAGACAATGTGTCATATGCCGGTCTGCCAGCAGGAAGATATAAGGGTAGTGCCGATGCCAATTCCGATAGAGCCTTCATCAATATCACTGAAGACGGTTTTGTATTGAGTGATACTGGAAGACTATCAGGAAGCTCTAAACCGGTGCTCTATGGAATCAGAAACCTTGTAGAAGAACTTCATGTGCCGATGGAAGAATGCTGCAGATTCTTCTCATACAATCCAATCAGAAAGTATTCTGATCCAAGTAAAAAGGGTTCTTTAAAACCTGGAAAGGATGCAGATTTGGTTGTTATTACTGATGACTACAACGTAGTAGCAACCTATTCTGAAGGAAGAATCATCTACGATATGAACAAGAAAGAAGATTACTTCAAGAATTCATTTGTCAAAGAAAGAAGGATAGCATAAAACATTTGTAATAGTTCTGTAATTATTCAGATGCAATAATATAAACGTAAATAATATATGCTTTGAAAGTATAAGTCGTAAAAGGAGAAAAACAAATATGTCAGAAAAGAAAGAATTAAAAGATGAACAGTTAGAAGAAGTCAATGGTGGATTGATATTTGTAAACACAAGATATCCTGTAGCTTCAGATTTCCATGATCAGGTTGGAGACAGAGTCAGTTTCTATACTTTTTATCCAAACGGCAATGCTAAATACATTGCATGTGAAGTCGTTGGCCTTGGATACAAGGTAACAGGAATGAAATTCGACAGAATTTTTGCATCCCTATACTACAAAATGCAGACTGTTGACAGAACTCTGTGTGAATTTGATGGCTGGTATGGTTCTAAAGAGCCTCTTAGTGGTGAAAGAAAAAAAGAATCTGAAGAAGGCATGGTTACTGTAGCCTAGCCAATACATACATATTGGAAATAATAAGGAGATAGCAAAATGTCAGAAAAGAAAGAATTAAAAGATGAACAGTTAGAAGAAGTGAACGGTGGATTGATATTTGTTAACACAAGGTATCCTGTAGTTTCAGATTTCTATGATCAGGTAGGCGACAGGACATGGATGAATGTTTACTTTCCAAGTTGCAATAAGACTTTCAATATTGAATTTGAAGTTGCAGGTCTGGGATATAAGGTAACAGCAGTTAAATTCGACAGAATCTTTGCCAGCCTGTACTACAAATTACATACTGTTGACAGAACTTTGTGTGAATTTGATGGCTGGTATGGTACCAATGGATTGTTTGGCGACAGAGAAAAGATATCTGAAGAGGGTATGGTTACTGTAGTCTAGAAAAAGGTTTTGTATTCTATTGTAAAGAGATTATTATCGTATATAATTAAATAGTAATCTTAGAAGTATTAGTCAGGTGGATTATTTTAGAGAGTCGATGGCTGGTGAAAATCGATATATGAATCTGACGAACTCGTCTATACAGTGATTAAACGGTGCTCGCGATATAGAGTAAAAAGTAAAAAGTTAAGGTGGTACCGCGCAATATGCGCCCTTGGTAGCACCTTTTATTTTGTTAAGGGGGTTAATTATGAACTACAACTTTAAAGAGATTGAGACAAAGTGGCAGAAGTATTGGGATGAACATAATTCTTTCTATACTGATACTCATGATTTCTCAAAGCCTAAGTACTATGTACTGGATATGTTCCCATATCCATCAGGTGTAGGCCTGCATGCAGGACATCCAGAAGGATATACTGCAACTGACATCATGGCCAGATACAAGAGAATGAAGGGCTTTAATGTACTGCATCCAATGGGATTTGACTCATTCGGTTTACCTGCAGAACAGTATGCGATTAAAACAGGTAATCATCCAGCTGGTTTCACCAACAAGAATATCGAACACTTCATTGAACAGCTTAAGGGCTTAGGTTTTTCATATGACTGGTCTAAACAGGTATCTACTTCTGATCCTGCATATTACAAATGGACTCAGTGGATCTTTGAAAGACTGTTTGAAGACGGTTATGCAAAGTGTGTTGAAATGCCTGTTAACTGGTGTGAAGAACTTGGTACAGTTCTGGCAAATGATGAAGTTATCGACGGCAAATCTGAAAGAGGCGGCTATCCTGTAGTAAGAAAGAATATGAAGCAGTGGATTATGGATATTCCTGCTTTTGCTGAAACACTGTTAAAGAATCTTGATACAATTGACTGGCCAGATTCAACAAAAGAAATGCAGCGTAACTGGATTGGCAAATCAGTCGGTGCGCATGTGAAGTTCAAAGTTGATGGAACTGACAAAGACTTTACGGTATTCACTACAAGATGCGATACACTGTTTGGTGCTACTTATTGTGTACTTTCTCCAGAACATCCACTGGTTGATGAAATCACAACAGCTGAAAAGAAAGCTGAAGTAGATGCATACAAAAAGACTTGTGCAGCCAAGTCTGAAATGGAAAGAACAGAACTGAATAAAGATAAGACCGGTGTATGGACTGGTGCCTATGCGATCAATCCGGTAAATGGTAAGAAGATTCCAATCTGGATCAGTGACTATGTACTGATGACTTACGGTACAGGTGCAATCATGGCTGTTCCAGCACACGATGATAGAGACTGGGATTTTGCGAAGAAGTTCAATCTTGAAATCATTGAAGTATTAAAGAGTGAAGTAGATGTACAGAAACAGGCTTGGACTGAAGATGGCATTCATGTAAACTCAGGTTTCCTTGATGGATTGAATAAGCAGGAAGCTATCGATAAGATGATTAAATGGCTGGAAGAAAAGGGCCTTGGCACAAAGAAGATCAACTACCGTATCCGTGAATGGATCTTCGCAAGACAGCGTTATTGGGGAGAACCAGTTCCTGTAATTCACTATGAAGATGGTACAATCGGTATCCTTGAAGATAAGGATCTGCCACTTGTTTTACCAGAACTTGAGGATTATGGTCCAAGTAAGACTGGTGCGCCACTTGATAAGGCAGTTGACTGGGTTAATGTTGAATACAACGGCAAGAAAGGCAAGAGAGAAACTTCTACTATGCCTGGATCTGCCGGTTCATCATGGTACTTCTTAAGATATATCGATCCAAACAATGATAAGGAATTCGCTGATAAAGAACTGCTTAAGCATTGGATGCCGGTAGACCTTTATATCGGTGGTCCTGAACATGCGGTAGGACACCTTCTGTATTCAAGAATGTGGAACAATTACCTTTATGACAAAGGACTTGTTCCGGTTGCTGAACCATTCCAGAAACTTGTTCATCAGGGTTATATCCTTGGTTCAAACGGCATCAAGATGGGTAAGAGATTCCCTGAATTCGCAGTTAACCCTTCAGATATCGTAAGAGATTACGGGGCTGATAC
>DCHD01000059.1:0-20224 GCA_002315565.1 Solobacterium sp. UBA1761
ACCCGTTCTCACGGGTGGTAGTTATTTTATGAATAGATTGTTATTGTCGACAGTTAACTTTGTGTTGTTATGAAGGTAACTGTACATGCCGTTTGAGTCGAGAATAATCGGTGTTCTTTCGTGAATATCTGCCATGCTGTTTTCTGATTGCCCGGTAATTATGACAAGTTCATTATTCTCGTTGTAGATGCCGGCAAGGAAGATGGTTGATTCATCGGTTTTACCGATTGAATACTTTCTTTTATCTTTCCACTCATAGAACCAGTTGGCAGGTATGGCACAACGGTTATTCATTATTTTTGAAAATGTATATGTTGAATCAAGTGTTTCATTACGTGCATTTATAAGAAGAGACTTACTTGTTTTGATTCCCCAGTTTTTAACACCGAGTGTTATCCTGTCTTCTTTGGGAATCACAACAAGAATATCATCCTTTGGATAGATGTCTCCGGTCTTGAAAATAAGGTCAAGTATCTCAGCCTGTGTCTTTATCTGTTTAGATACTTTATCATCTGAATCGATGTTGTAATGAAAGGTTCCGCACATACTTTGATTATACATCATCAATAAAAACGCATAATATGCGCATAATATGTGTATATGAAGTATAATGTTAATGAGGTTTTGGGCACGAAAGGAGACTAATATGTCAAAGATAGCAACAAACATTACTTTGGATGCAGATGTAAAAGAAAAAGCTCAGAAAATGCTAGCAGGATTTGGGCTAGATCTTTCAACGGCAGTAAATATGTTTCTAAGGCAAATGTTAAGAGAAAAGGCCATACCTTTCAGAATTGGTTATGACATACCAAACGAAACCACGATAGCTGCCATTCACGAGGCTGACGAGATGGAAAAATATCCGGATAAATATGAATCGTTCTCAAATGTTGATGATCTTATGAATGATTTGCTTAAATGAAGTATTAGATAAAAAGAACTGCGCAATTTAAAAAGGATTTTGAAAAAATTGTAAAAAGAGGGCTTGATGTTTCTGAATTGAGAGATGTAATCGAATTGCTTGCCAGCGGTTTATCATTACCTGAAAAATATCGTGACCATCCCTTGAGAAATTCAAGAACTCTAAAAAATTGCAGAGAATTACACATTGAACCTGATTGGCTTCTTGTATACAGGTATTCAAACGATAATGTAATTCTTTATCTGATCAGAACAGGTACACACAGCGATCTGTTTTAAAATAAGAGGCATTACTGTATGAATGCCTCTTTTCTTATAGATTATCTTTCTTCTTTCTGATGAAGGTAAGTATTGATAGAACAAATACCAATAGACAAACCAGCGTAAACATGATGTTGGTTATGAAGTAGAAGATGTTGGACATTGAAAGAACAGCGTTCAGTGCCATCATCAGTGTTGACACAAACGAAAGTATCATTATCACAAAGATTCTGCCTCTGCTCATCATTTTGGCATATCTTACAGTAACCGGTTCTTTCTGGGGTCTAGAAAAGTTGGTGTTTAAAGGGAGTTTAGGAAAAAACAGAAGATGAGACAGTATCTCAAGAACTCCATAGGCAACAAATCCGATGCCGAACCCAACTATGTAATTCTGTAACAAAAGTCCTGCAAGGCAGCTTACAATCAGCGCTGCTGCAATTCTCATCTGATATAGCGAAAACTTGGATACAACGTCGTTTGTGATGATGTAGGCGTTCTTTGTGAACACGTCATAATAGATGGTCTGATTCTTGATGTGATAGATGTTGTTGCCAGTCAGTTCACTGGCTTTTGTAAGTTCTTTATTAGCCATAAAATTACCTCGAAAATATTATAACAATTTCCCAAAATCACTACTCAGTACATATATAATATATATACATGACTTTAGAAGAATTCGTAAGTGCACTGGGTGCAAAAGGCCTGGTATTAAGTGAAAAACAGATAGCACAGTTCAATGACTATGCTGCTTTTCTTGTTGAGTATAACGAGAAGATAAATCTCACAGCAATCACTGATTATAAAGGCATACTGGAGAAGCATTTCTATGACTCTCTGCTTATGTCTTTCGGTATGGAATGCAAGGGTACACTGGTCGATGTCGGAACTGGCGCAGGTTTCCCTGGTGTTGTTATGAAGATTGCCTGTCCTGAACTTAAGGTATTGCTTATAGAGCCGATAAAGAAAAGATGTGTCTTCCTTGAAGAACTGATCAATAGACTCGGTTTAAAAGACATCGAAGTCATTAATGACCGTGGTGAAGAATATGCGCTTAAGCACCGTGAAGAATATGACTTTGTAACCGCAAGAGCCGTAACAAATCTCAACAATCTGATTGAAATCTGTGGAGCCATGGTCAAACTGAACGGTTACTTTGTAGCACTCAGAGGATCAAGCGGAATTGAAGAGCTGTCAGACAGCAAAAAAGCGATAAAAGAGATGGGCTTTGTGATCGAAAACACCGTTACAGAGCACCTGTCAGATGAGGCGTCAAGAATCATCTCTTACATGCGTAAGAAGGCGGTTACGCCAAATAAATATCCTAGGAAATATAGTATAATTAAGTCGAGGCCGTTATGAAAGAAGTAGTTAAAATACAGTTAAGTAAAATCAAACCAAATATCAATCAGCCGCGTCTGGAATTCGATGATGAATCAATCTCTGGATTGGCACAATCTATCAAGGAACTTGGTCTTTTACAGCCGGTTACCGTACGTAAAGCTGACAAGGGTTATGAACTGATTGCCGGTGAAAGAAGATACAGAGCATGTCTTCTTAATGGTGACAAGACTATTGATGCCATCGTACTTGAAAAGAACGATGATGAATCAGCAAACCTGGCACTTATTGAAAACATGCAGCGAGAAGACCTCAATGCGATTGAACAGGCTATGGCTATGCAGAAGCTGATGCGTATTGAAGATCTGACTCAGAATGAACTGGCAGCAAAGCTCGGTTACAGACAGTCAACTGTAGCCAACAAAATTAGACTGTTGAAGCTTCCTGATTACATCAAGAAAGCAATCTCAGAGAATGTCATCACTGAAAGACATGCAAGAGCACTGCTGAAGGTTAAATCAGAGAACCTTAAAGAAGTGTTCGATACGATTGTTGAAAGAGAATACACCGTCTCAAAGACAGAAGAATATATCAGAGCACTCAATGAGAAAACCAGAAACAAGGGAATTTCCGGTAACGCGAAGATTGCGGTCAATACAATTAAAGAAGCATATGAAATGTGTCGTAAATCAGGACTTGATGGCGATATGTTTATTACAGAATATGACAACGATGTGAAGATCACCATCAAATTCAAGAAACAGGGGTAAAACATGGCAAAAATTATTGCAATTTCAAATCAGAAAGGTGGAGTTGGAAAAACTACCACATCTATAAATCTGTCAGCTGGTCTGGCATATCTTAAAAACAGAGTGCTGCTTGTGGACTTTGACCCACAGGGCAATGCTACTCAGGGCGTAGGACACAGAGTGGGTCTTAAGGATCTTACGGTTTATGACGCATTACTTAATGATGCTGATATTCATGACTGCATCAAGACATTAAAGAAGCCACCAATGGATATCCTTCCTGCAAACATCAATCTGTCAGGTGCCGAACTGGAAATCGCAGCTATCGACAAAAGAAGAGAGCAGCTGTTAAAGAGCACTCTTGAGAAAGTGGCTGATGACTATGACTACATCATTATTGACTGTCCACCTTCATTGGGTCTATTAAATACCAATGCACTTACTGCAGCCGATTCAGTTCTGATTCCGGTACAGTGTGAATATTATGCACTGGAAGGTGTTACTCAGCTGTTACAGACTATCAGACTTGTACAGAAGCTCTTCAATGCCAATCTGAAGATTGAAGGTGTACTTCTTACAATGTATGATGCAAGAACAAATCTTTCTGCAGATGTATCACAGGAAGTACGCAAACACTTTAAAGAGAAAACATACAAGGTACACATTCCAAGAAACATCAAGATTTCTGAAGCACCAAGTGCTGGAATGTCTATCTATGACTACGATATGAATTCAGAAGGCGCAAAGGCTTATGTTGCCTTTACTAAGGAACTTCTGACAAACAACGCGAGGTAATTAAATGGCAGTTAAAAAGAAATATGGCCAGGGTTTAGGTGCGGTATTCGGAGAATCTCTGGAATCAGTACTTGATGAGATCGCCAATGGTAAAACAAGTGACATTGGTCCTACCAATACACTTAATGTCGATGAAATCAGACCTAATCCTTATCAGCCAAGAAAAACATTCAAAGAAGAAGATCTTGAAGATCTTACAAACTCTATAAAAGAACGCGGTGTCTTCCAGCCAATCTTGGTAAGAAAGGCTGTTCAGGGCTATGAACTGATTGCCGGTGAAAGAAGATTAAGAGCTTCTAAACTTGCAGGCAAGAAAGATATTCCTGCTATCGTGCTTGATGTTGATGATCAGGGTATGATGGAACTCTCTATCTTGGAGAACATCCAGAGATCTGATCTGAACATCGTTGAAGAAGCCCAGGGTTATGAGCAGTTAATCAAGAAGATCGGCTATACTCAGGAAGAACTTTCCAAACGTATCGGCAAATCCAGAGCACACATCACTAATGTTTTAAGAATTCTTAAACTTCCTCAGGAAGTACTGGAACTTCTGAGTAAAGAGAAGCTGACTTTCGGTCATGCGAGAGCTTTAATCAATATCGCTGATGAGTCTAAACAGATTGAACTGGCAAAGAAAGTTGTAAGTGAAGGCTTAAGCGTAAGAGATATTGAAAAGATGGCTCAAAGCGCTAAGGGTGTAGAACCTAAACCAAAGAAAAAAGACAGCGATCCATATATTGAAAACGTCAGAAGAATGATTGAAACAAGACTATCAACTTCTGTACAGGTTGATAAGAAGAAGATCGTTATCAACTACAAGAACAACGAAGACTTAAACAGAATCCTGGAGATCATGGATTGTCTAGAGGAAAACTAATGATCAATGAAATGAAGTTTCTTGAAGGTATCAACTATATCCGTACCGGAGGTTCTAAAGAAGAACTGAAGGCTGCCGAATATATTGCAGAAAACCTGAAAGAGCTTGGACTTAAACCGGTTATTGAAAATTTCAAGGTACAGGCCAGCAAAGTAAAGAAAGTTAAGCTTGAAGTAACAAAACCTTATAAGGAAGTTATTGAATGCAAGGCTTTCGCGTGCTGTGGCAATGCGGAAAATCTGACTGGTGAACTTTATTACTACAGAGGCGGTGACAATTATACCTGTCATGACGTCAAAGGCAAGATTGTTCTTTTTGAACAGGGTCTTGGCTACTGGAGATATAAGGATATCCTTGAACAGGGTGCAAAAGGCTTTATTGTCACAAACGGCAATCTGATTAGTGACAAAGAAGATATCGACGAAAGAGAAATGCGCAAACCGTTGCGTGATCTTAAAAACGAACTTCCTGGAGTTGCGATCAACGTGTCAAGTGCCTTTGCAATGGTTCAGAAGGGTGCAACTGAAGTAAAACTGACAACAGTTCAGGAAGAATATGAAAATGTAAGCCGTAATGTTGTATGCAAGATTAAGGGTGAAAAAGATCCGACTATTGTCTTTACTGCCCATTATGATTCAACTGCTTTATCAAAAGGTATGTATGACAACGCAACCGGCGCAATCGGTATTTTGAAGATTGCGGAATATTATGCGACTCATAAACCAGAGCATAATCTTGTGTTTGTATGGTGCGGATCTGAAGAAAGAGGTCTTCTTGGATCCAAGGCATATGTTCAGAAACATAAGAAAGAACTTGATAAGTACGGATTATGCATCAACCTCGATATGATTGGCTGTGCAATGGGTGGAGCAATCGCCTGTGTAACTGCAGAAAACAAGCTGGTTGACTATATTGACTATTTCTCTAAAGAAAAAGGTTATTCAATCCGTTCATACCAGGATGTATATTCAAGTGACTCTACTCCGTTTGCAGATAATGGCGTTCCTGCTGTATCATTCGCAAGAATTACGCAGTATTCACCAATCCATTGCCGTTACGATGAAATCGGCATGCTGAATGAAAAAATACTTAAGGAAGATATTGAATTCATCCTTGAGTTTACTAAAAGAATGGAGGAAGCAGTTGTGCTTCCGGTTAACAGAAAAATGCCAGACAATATGAAAGAAGCGCTGGATTACTATCTGTTAAGAAAAAGAAAGGAAACAAAATAATGGCTGAAGAAGAAAAAATCGTACTTACACTCAACAATGAAGCACCAAAAGAAGAAGTAAAAGAAGAAGCTAAAGAACCTGTAACTGAAGAACAGGTTAAACAGGCTGTAAGCGATGTTGAACAGGTAACTTATGAAGCGCTGTCTGATGGCGAAAAGAAGATGGTTGATGATTTCGCAAAGCAGATTGATCTGTCTCAGACCCTGACTATCATTCAGTATGGTTCACCAGCCCAGACTAAAGTAGCTGATTTCTCAGATTCAGTACTCAATAACATCAAAACCAAAGATGCCGGCGAAGAAACAAGCAAACTGCTTACATCTTTAATCAGAGAACTGAAGATGGGTGAAGATGATGATGCGAAAGGTCTGGCAAAACTGTTCAAGTCTGCCAAGACCAGAGCAAAAGAAATCAAGGACCGTTATGATTCAGTAAGCAGCAATGTTGAAGAAATCGCCAAAGTACTTGAAGATCATCAGGTAACTCTGATGAAGGATATCAACATCCTTGACCAGTTATATGAAAAGAACCTGGTCAACTACAAGGAACTATCAATGTATATCATTGCCGGCTATAAGGCACTTGAAGAATACAAGACAAAGGATCTTGTTGAAGCACAGGAAAAAGCAGCAAAGACTAACCTTCCTGAAGATGCACAGAAGGTTAAGGACATTGCCGATTCCATCAACAGATTTGAAAAGAGACTGCATGACCTTGAACTTACAAGAGTTGTAGCTATCCAGATGGCTCCACAGATCAGACTTGTTCAGAACAACGATACAACAATGATCGAAAAGATCCAGTCAACTCTGGTTAATACTATTCCATTATGGAAGTCTCAAATTCTCATCACTATGGGCATTGAACATTCTACTCAGGCAGTCAAGGCTCAGAATGAAGTTACTGAAATGACCAACAAGATGCTCAGAGAAAATGCTGAAAATCTTAAGATGGCTACTATCAATACAGCCAAGGAATCTGAAAAGGGTATCGTTGAAATCGAAACTCTTAAAGAAACAAATCAGAAGCTTATTGAAACTCTTGATGAAGTCAAGAGAATTCAGGACGAAGGTAAAGCTAAGAGAGCTGAAGCTCTTGTTGAACTGAGAAAGATTGAATCAGAACTTCAGACAAAACTTACCAACGTTACAAAAGAAGCAAAGAATATCTAACTAAAAAGACCAGCAATGGTCTTTTGCATAACTTATGAAAGTAGTAGTACAGAGAGTAAAAGAAGCATCGTGTACAGTTGATGCCAAGATAACCGGAAAGATAGAACAGGGCTATATGCTGCTTGTGGGTTTTTCTCATGAGGACAATGAAGAAACAGCAATGAAGGTTGCAACCAAGATCTCTAAACTGAGAATCTTTGAAGATGCTGATGAAAAAATGAATCTTTCTATCTTCGATGTAAATGGATCTATCCTTTCAATCAGTCAATTTACTTTATTGGCAGATATCAAAAAAGGCAACAGACCTTCGTTTGTGAATGCCATGCAACCCGATAGAGCAAAAGAGCTGTACTTATACTTCAACAGATGCCTGGAAGAACTGGGACTGCATGTTGAAACGGGAATCTTTGGAGCAGATATGAAGATAGCCTTAATCAATGACGGGCCGGTTACTATCCTGGTAGATTCGGGGGAATTATGATAGAGAATTACGATTTGAATGATATCGTTCAGATGAAAAAAGATCACCCTTGCCGTCAGTCTCATTACTGGAAGATAACCAGAATGGGTGCTGACATCAAAATCAAGTGTGAAGGCTGTGGTGCCATCGTCATGATGGAAAGACGTGAGTTTGAACGTAAGTGTAAAAAGATGATAGAAAAGGCGCAAACAGAGGAACTGTAAATGAGAAAACTGATCGTTTTTCTGTTGTCGCTCATAATTTTTACAGCGAGCGCTCCATATAACATTATAGAAGCCTCAACGATGAAGGTCAGTTATCTTTATCCTGTCTACAATGAAGCCAACGAACCAAGCTCAGGAATAAAAGAATGGAAAACAGGTTCAGTTAATGCTGAAAAAGTGAAAGACACAGACGACTATATCGGTGAAAGGGACGAAGTGACATGGTATGTTGTTGACCACGACATAACTACCAACAAAGAATTAGCAATAATCGGGGAGGTTAACCTGATTCTCATGGATGGTGTATGCTGGGATATCAAAAACACAACTGATGAATATGCGGCAATAAGTGTTTATTATGATACTGAATATGAAGATGATGAACAAGATAGGCTAACGATTTATTCCCAAAGTCACGGCTCAAAAATGGGAAGCCTTATTGCGGTTGGCGGATATGAAAGCGGCAAATATACGGCTTGCGCAGGAATTGGTGGCGATTACTCTGATAACAGCAGTTTTATTACGATAAACGGTGGTTTTATATATGCAAAAGGCGGATCAGGCACCGGTACATATACGACACAGGATCGTGCAGAAGCAGGCGCGGGTATTGGTGGCGGTGGAAATACGATAGGTGAAAGAATTGTCATAAATGGTGGAGCTCTATATTGTCAGGGATCATCCGCCATATTTAATAGCAAAGAAGCCTATTCATCCGGTATCGGAGGAGGATCACCATCATACCATTCTAATAATGCCAAAAATATAATTTTTAATGGCGGAACCGTTGTAGCTGTTGGCGGAAAAGAAGGTATATCGGGTATTGGGTCACCAAAAAAAGATGGTGCTAAAGATATCTATATCAATAAAAATCTGACAACATATGCAAACGGAACAAAGATAGAAAACGATGGAAGCGATGTTGCCAAAGCATTAGAAGGCAAACAGTATGCAGTAATTGCCAACCTGACTGACATTGTTGAAGGAACATATAAAATAGAGTTTGATCCGTGCAGTGCGGATATGGCAAAAATTATTGCTGCTCAGGTTATGAAGAACACGAGCAGAAAACTGATTTATGCAGAAAACGGCAACAGTTATAATGCGGTTGTTTATAAATCAGGAAGTTGGACAGAAACAACTATTGCAGCCGATAAATTAAATACGGACTGTACAGTTGTCGGAAGCATAAAAACAACAAGCAGAAGCCTGACTGAATTCTGTGAAGCAACAACTTCAATAAGCTTCAATAACTGCGAATCAGAAGATGAAGCAAGATATCTTGCAAGCAAAATTGAAAGTCCACCAGATACAGGCGTAGTCATATATTCTTATGATTCCTTAACCAAGGAAATGTGTGGCTTAAAATATGATAAGAACGAAACAAAATGGAACAGTTTTAAGGAAACATTAACTGAAGATCCAGTTAAATTCTTAAACACGAAGCTATACAGTTCAGAGTACGTAGATATTCTTGTAGCTGGAACAACAGAACACATGTCAACAAAATTCAATAAACTTGATGATGGTGTTACTGATGTTGTTATTGATGAACTTGATTACAGATTGGCATTTGCTCTGGCAAGACTTGGTGTTGAAGATGGAAACCATACAACTTCTGACATTATTGCCTATAAAGAAGATGGTGAACATCCTGGTAAATATTTATGTGTTAAGTATATGTCTTCCAATTCAACCTGGTATATTGCAGAGAATGTACCATTATCTGAAGTTACATATATCAGTGGATATATCAGAAAATCTGATAATTTCAAAATGATTAAATCAGATAAAAACGACTGCAACGTTGAAAACAATGCCGGCACTTCAGAATTTGTAGAAGGAAAGACAAAAGACGTGACAGTCCACATCGAAGGATTATCAACGCAGGATGATGTAACTTTATTTATAAACGAAGAAGAAGTGGATTCCGCGAATTATACTGTAAATGATGGATCACTGAAAATCACACTTCTTAACAGTTATATCAGCACTTTGCCTGTAGGTACCAGCAACGTAGACATTAAAGTTGAAACTGCTGATTCAGAATACCGATATAATCTTCAGATAACAATAAACAAAGAACAGAAATATAAAGTTGTAAATACATCTGCAAAGTAAACGAAAACCTCAACGATATGTTGAGGTTTTTACATAAAAAAACAAAGTTGGCGAACTTTGTTTTAAGGGATGAAAGAAACGAATTGTTGTAAACCTCACGGTTCACTGTTGACTGAAGACCCCAAGGTCTTCGAAGGATTGATAGCCCCAAGGCTATCGAGCGCCCCGTTTCCTCCATCTATAGTCATAAATGACTGTAGATGTATTATACATTAATTGTTCTGTTTGTATGCAAGTTATATTAGAAGATTGTCTTTTTAAGATATAATTTGTAATATGGAACACGCTGTGGAAATCTTTGTTTCGTCATTCACAAGAATACTTATTCCCGGAATTCTGGTAAGTATTCCTTTAACATTGATTTCCTTTTTCTTTGCTCTGGTTATTGCGGTAATTGTGGCAATGATCAGATATGCAAATATAAAGGTATTATCTGAGATTTGTAAGTTCTATGTCTGGGTAATAAGAGGTACACCACTACTGGTTCAGCTGTTCTTTATGTATTACGGATTACCTAAAATCGGTGTATTCTGGTCAAGCCCATTTATCTGTGCAGTAGTTGTCTTTGCGCTTAATGAAGGTGCCTATGCATCTGAAACTATCAGAGGCGCACTGAATTCTGTACCAGATGGTCAGATTGAAGCCGGATATTGTGTCGGAATGAATTTCGTACAGATTATGTTAAGAATAGTATTGCCTCAGGCCTTAAGAGCTGCAGTTCCTGCTTTAATGAATGGATTAATCGGTATGGTTAAAGATACATCACTCGCAAGCAACATCACTGTTACGGAGATGCTGTTTCAGACCAAGACTATCATCACTACAACATACGAACCATTCATTCTATATATTGAAGTAGCACTTATCTATCTGATTTTCTCTACTGTTCTTTCAAGAGTTCAGGTTATTGTGGAAAAGAAGATGAATGCTCAGGTAGGTAAAGCATCATGATTAAAGTAAGAAATGTCACAAAAAAGATAGATAATCTTGAAGTACTTAAAGGTGTTGATCTGAGTATTGAAAAGGGTCAGGTTATCTCTGTTATCGGACCAAGTGGTTCAGGTAAAACTACATTATTAAGATGTATGAATTATCTTACTGTTGCCGATACGGGTGAGATGGAATTTGACGGTGTAAGCTACGACATGGCAAAAACCTCAAAGAAAGATATTGAAGCTATCCGTAAAAAGACTGGATTTGTATTCCAGAGCTATAACCTCTTTCTCAACAAAACTGCTTTAGAGAATGTAACTGAAGGTCTGATTGTTGCAAGAAAGATGTCTAAAGACAAGGCAAAAGAGATTGCAATGTCTGCACTTAGAAAAGTAGGTATGGAAGACAGAACCAATCACTATCCAAGTCAATTGTCTGGTGGTCAGCAACAAAGAGTCGCAATCGCAAGGGCATTGGCACTAAATCCCGAAATCATCTATTTTGATGAACCTACAAGTGCACTTGATCCGGAACTGATTGGCGAAGTAAACAACGTCATCAAGGAACTGGCCAATGAGAAAATGACCATGATTATTGTTACGCATGAAATGAACTTCGCAAGAAGTGTTTCAGATAAGATTATGTTTATGGATGAAGGAAGAGTAATCGAAGAAGGTACACCAGATGAAATCTTCAATCATCCAAAGGAGAAACGCGTTAAAGAATTTCTTGAAGCAATTATAAGGAGTTAAATTATGAAAAAGTTATTAATTGTACTTGCTGCATTACTGTTGCTTGCCGGTTGTGCATCAAAAAAAGAATATGCAAGTCATCTTGAAAAAGTACAGTCAGAAGGCAAAGTAGTTATCGCAACCGAAGGCATGTGGGAACCATGGACCTATATGGATGAAAATGGAAACCTTGTAGGCTATGATGTAGAACTTGGAAGAAAGATCGCTGAAAAGTTAGGTGTTGAAGCTGAATTTGTTACTGGTGATTTCACTGGCTTCCTTACTGGACTCGATAATGGCCAGTATGACCTTGTCATCAACGGTATCGATGTTACTGAAGAAAGAAAAGCAAAATATGATTTCTCAGAAACTTATGCCTATGCCGTAAGTTATCTGATTGTTAAAGCTGATAATGAAGAAATCAAATCGCTTGATGACCTTAACGGTAAGAAGATTACCAATTCTTTAGGTTCTTCATATGCAAAAATCGGTGAAGAACACGGTGCTACCAATGTTGGTGGTGATACATTTGACCTTACTATTGAAAACCTGCTGAATGGTTATGCTGATGCATCAATCAACTCAGCTGATACTTATGGTCTTTATATCTCTAAACATCCGGATGCTGATGTTAAGGTTGTTCAGTTTATTGATCCGCTTGATGTAGCTATTCCTTTTGTAAAAGGCGAATACAACGATACATTCAAAGCTGCAGTAAACGAAGTTATTAATGAAATGAAAGAAAGTGGCGAACTAAAAGAGCTTTCAGTTAAGTACTTTGGCGCCGATATTACAGTTAAATAATGAATCTCTTTGATTATCTTAAATGGCGCGGAGATCTGACATTCAAGGCTGATCCTTTCAATGAAGTAGACAACCTTATTCTTTCGTCATGTGTTTATGTAAACCTTGAAGGTATTGTGCCAAGTGATTCAGGCACCATAACTCTTAAAGAAGCATCAGATCTTTACTTCAAAAAATATAAACCTACAGAAGAAGAAATGGATCAGGGATTCTCAGAAGGAGCACCAAGATTTATCCGTGCTATGGCTGAAACCACCAGGTTCAAAGATATCCTTCTGCATAATGAAAAGACGGTCAACGATGACGTTACTCCATGTCAGTTTTCGGCAATTGTCTATGATATCGATAAACATACAAGTTACATAGCTTATAGAGGCACCGATTCGTCGATGAACGGCTGGCAGGAAGATTTTGAGATTTCCTACCACGAAACCATGGCTCAGAAACTTGCAGTTGAGTATCTTGAAGAAAATGCCAAGGGTCTTTTCAGAAAGTATATTGTAGGTGGTCACTCAAAAGGTGGAAACCTTGCTCAGTACGCTGCCAGCAAGTGCTCTAAAAAAACCAGAAAGAAACTCATCACCGTATATTCAAATGATGGTCCAGGTATCTTTGACGGTCTTTTTGAAGAGAATATCTATCAGGAGATAAAGGAGAGATACATAAAGATTGTGCCAGCATTTTCTGTATTCGGCAGAATGTTTGACAGTTCCGATTCCAATATTGTTATTGAATCTGATGCCGCAATGATTATGCAGCATGATCCATCAACATGGCAGATAGAGGGAACACGTTTTGTAAGGGCAGAAGGTTTTGACCCTGACTCAGAGAAACTGATGGAAGAATTCAATGAATTTCTGATGGATGTGGATACTGAAAAAAGAGAGGTTTTCTCCCGTCAGATATTTGAAATGTTCAAAGAAGCCGGTATCAGAAAAGTAGGTGATCTGACCGATCTGGACTATAAAGATATTCTGAAGATAATAGACGACATCAAGGATATGGATCCTGTTGCCAAGAAGGTAGCTATAAGACTGTTCAAAGTTGTTACCGACACAATTGATGATACTGCTAAAGTTAAAGTAAAGAAACTGATAGGAAAGAAATAATGATTAAAGGTATTATATTTGACCTTGACGGCACCGTACTTGATACGTCCAAAGATCTGACAACTGCCGTAAACAGAACAAGAGCCCATTATAAACTTGAACCGATATCACTCGAAAAAGTTCTTCACTGTGTGGGCAATGGTTTTGTAGTTCTGATGAACAAAGCACTACCGGAAGTTAAAGATAAAGATGAAGCTCTTGAAATATTCAAAAAAGAATACAGCATGTGTTACATGGATGAAACAGCACCGTATCAGGGAATTACAGACATGTTAAAGAAGCTCAATTCAATGGGCATAAAGGTTGGTATCAATACTAACAAGGACGATACCTTCTCAAAGAAACTCATTAAGAAAAACTTTCCTGATATAGAATTTATAGATGTCATAGGCACTGTACCAGGCAGAAATAAAAAACCAGATCCTGCTGGAGTCAATGTAATACTTGAAAAGATGGCTATAACAAATGAAGAACTTATCTATATGGGTGATTCTGATGTTGACCTTAAAACAGCACTTAACGCAAAAGTTACACCTGTTGCGTGTACCTGGGGTTTCAGAACAAAAGAAGAACTGATAAATGCCGGAGCAATAAATATTATTGATAAACCAGAAGAAGTCTTTACCTATATCGGGTAAAGATTTTTTATGCACTAAATAAGGCATATGAGCAGAATATGCACCAAATAGTGCATATATACATTTTTTTGAACAGATAATTAATGTATAATACAGACATCCATAAAGAGTACGTGAGAGACAAGCTCTGTGATCGTACAGCAACCTGCATATGCAAGGTGCTAAAGCTTGAATGATGGAAGATATATTAATATTGACTTCCATCATTACGATGGGAGTTTTTTTCCTCTTTATGGTTAGGAGGAAAAAATGAAATATATTTATCAGATTTCTTTCTCTACGAAAGAAAGACAGAAAAGACTTGAAGACTATTTCTTTGAGGTCACAGGAAAAAGACCTAACTTTGGTCCTATTCAATATGGAGGTTCAGTAACCATTGTTATGGTCACTGAAGACCTTAAAGATTATTCTTTCAACAACGTTACAGGCGCAATTTATTTTCCAGGGAAGAGATTCCGTTCTGTTGACGACTTTATCAAGTGGCATAGAGTATACAAGAATTTGTGTTGCTCTTTCAATTCAAAAGATACCAATATTCTTATGCAGAACATATCTTTAAATCTTGAAAAAGAAAAAACATACAATGACTACTTTACTGATCTGAAACTTACATTTGAACATGGGTCTAGATATCTTTACAGATGCAATAAATGTGGAAAGTATGTACTTGTTCAGCACAGACGCGATAAAGCATCTAACGACTATGTCACCGAATACATACCGGTACTCGATAAAGATGAAGCAGACAGACTTGTCAAGAAGTATACACCTGAAAAACTGATGGAAAAACATAAGAACAAAATGTTCTCAATCTGCATCAAAGATTATAACTGGATCTGAATCCACACAAAAAACCGATAGAAAGAATATGACCAAATAAAGACGAACAAAGGGAAAATATTTTGTTTACCGCACTACTTACAATTGAATTTATTGAAGATGTTGTGTAGAAGGTGATAGAAACATTATGACACATACTCTTTTTGTTGAAGGTGGTGAAATAAATGTATCCTTTATTATCTGTTATGAAAGCAGTTTTACGAATTATGTCCTGAAAATCGATGATGACGCAAATATTTTATTCTTTCTTCGTGGGACTGGGGTCAGTTACTGAACTTCATAAAATGATTTCAAGAACAACCACCATAGAAAATAGCATCTCAGCACTTAAGCGACATATGATGACAAAAGTATGGCAATAGATGAAAATGTAAATATGCTCTATGAGTCATATACATAATATGAAGGTTATGAAACAGTACATAGAGTTGAAATGCTATATTAATACAAATTTAATAAAGCCATTGGCACTTTATTCGCACATCCGTGAAAGTATTATGAGCTTAAGGGGGTTAAATAATAATGAATAAAACTTATGATGATTTTTTGGATGCTTTAGAGAATTTCAGGAAAATTCATGGCGGCGATGAAAATGTTGACATGGAAAAGGATGTTGTACTGAAGTTTATCGCTTTTCTGAAAGACAAGGAAAACAAACTGTTGGTTCTTGTTGATAAAGAAAATAATACCCTAGTTTCAGAAAGTGAATACGGGGTGATTTTCCACTTATACACATCAATTCAAGATATATTTTTAGCCAACATTGATAAAAGAGATTGGGATTATATTGTTTGCAATGCCTTTAATATATTCAGTAAAATTTCTAAAGAACCAAATTTAGAAGCAGTCTACATAAACGAAAACAAATTTCCTCCCGTATATATTCCAAAAGACATTATGGAGCTGATGTTGTTCAGAGTCGATAATGAAGAGGAGTACCAGAAAATTCTGCAGGAAGCAAACAGTAAAAAGCAATCTCAATGAGATTGCCTAGTTGAAATTCTTTATCAGTATTTCTCTTATATCACCTGTGGTCATAGTGCCATAGGTGTTTTTTACTGAACCATTGTTTTCCCATCTTGGAAGTATTTCTTCAATCTGTTTTCCGGTCATCTTTATATCTGGCCTTGGAATTATACCTAAGAGTTCTTTGAATTCAGCAATAGTCATATTGAGATTCTTAAAGAAGCTTAACGCATACAATGGGTTGTTTGCAATCTGATAATCAATTACATCTTCAAGGAATAAAGCACAAGCCATTCCGTGAGACAGATGATATTCTTCAGTCAGATAATAGCCGACATTATGTCCGAATGTTGTTCCGGTTATGTCGATGGCATATCCGCCTTCAATAGAACCGTTATAAAGGTTTGTTCTGGCTTTTAAAGAAAGTTCCTTATCTTCTTTAAGTGAAAGAAGGTCGTTGTACATTGTTTTTATACAATTGATGGAATGTTTTCTTGATTCATCATTTGCTTTATTCGAAAAGTAGGATTCAGTAGCATGACATACTGCGTCAATTCCGGTTGAAACTGTAAAGTCTTTATTTAAAGACATCGTATATCTTGGATCTCCAAACGCATATTTGGCATACATTCTTTCATCGTGAATAGAGTGTTTCTTGTGTTTTGAATCGGTTAGTACAGATACTTTGGTTACTTCTGATCCTGTACCTGCAGTAGTGCCTACAAGGATTATCTCTTTTGGCTCATTAATCCATTCCTTCTTATAGAATCTTTCTTCATCAATATTGGGATTAGCCATGGTTACTGCAATCGCTTTGGCAGCATCTAAAGGAGAACCGCCACCGATACCGATTACAAAGTCACAAGTCTTACCAATGTTACCGGCTTTTATGCATGACTTTAATGTTGGATTCTGTTCAATCTCATTAAAGATAATATATTCAATATTATTTTCTTTAAGAGCATTTGTTACATCGCCTAAAGCACCTGATTTTACTGCAGAAGTTTTACCGGTGACAATCAGTGCTTTTTTGCCAAGCTTAAACAGGTTGATATTCTTTGAAACGACTTCACTATCTATGTACATTTTTACGTTGTTCATACTTTAATTATAGTTAATTGCTTTTTAAAGACAAAAAAGACAGATTTTATCTGTCTTAATCGCTTTATTTAACTGGGGTTGGATGTGGGTCTGCATTTGGATGATCAGAACAATCACATTCATAGAAATAAAATTCTGTACCATCTTTATACATTGCATACCAGACATCGGCCTGTAATTTAGTTCCAGCGTTTTTGAAATAATTGTTAAAAGCAGAAGCACTTCTAACAAAACCATCATTGGTCTTGCCGGTAGCAGCATCAAATCTCTGATCAGGATCAGATACGGCGATAGTATCTTTAGTAAATTTGTAACATTCACCAGCATATACGCCCTTTTTACCTGATGTAGAAATAACATCGTTTTCTGTTAATCTTTCTATACTGAATTCAAGTTTCATTTATAATACCTCTTAAAATACTTAATCAGTTTAACACAGAATGGCTTTATGTAGTGATATTGTTGGATTTGCTATAATGGAAACAAGGAAGTGAACAATAATGTTAAGAAAGAAAAGTGAAAGAATTGAAGAAGTAAAGACCGCAATGAGAGAAGGACCTGGTCAGGTTGTTCTTAAACCTATTGCCAACAGAGAAGAAATGCTGAATAAAGCAAGAATGTTCTCTACTATTACACTTAATCCTGGCTGTGGTATCGGAAAGCATGGCCATGAAGGAGAAACTGAGATTTTCTTGGTAAGCAAAGGTGAAGCAGACTATATCGATGATGGCCGTGAATATAAGATCAAGGAAGGCGATGTTACTGTATGTCCTCCTGGTCATTGTCATGGAGTTACAAACAACTCAAATGAAGTTTGTGAGTTAGTTGCTCTTATTGTGTTAGAATAATTGTGTCGCAAGGAAAAGACGAGTAAACTGTTACGGCATCAAGAGAGTCTCTGGTGGTGAGAAGAGATATGCACGGTCAGTTGAATAAAAACTTGGAGCGAATCGCCCGCAGCGTTAAAGCATAATGAAGGTGCATGTGAAAACATGAACTAAGGTGGTACCGCGTAATCAAACGTCCTTAGATATGGGACGTTTTTATTTTTAAGGAGAAAATCATGGAAAGAGAATTAAACGATCAGCAATTAGTCAGAAGACAGAAAGCCGATGAATTACAGGCAAAAGGTATTTATCCATATGGTAATGCCTACAAGAGAACAGCTTATTCAAGCACAATCAGAAATGAATTCGGCGCAAAGAGCAAAGAAGAACTTGAAGCAAATCCAGTCAAAGTTAGTATTGCCGGAAGAATCATGTCAAAAAGAAGAATGGGCAAGATGTGTTTCATGCACATTCAGGACAGAGACGGACTTATTCAGCTTGTTATCAATAAGATGGATCTTGGTGAAGAACCATATGAACTTGTTAAAGCAAGTGATATCGGTGACATTATCGGTGTAGAAGGCAATGTATATCGTACTAATCCATCTGAACAGAATCCTCAGGGTGAACTTTCAGTATATGTGCTTGTATATACTCATCTTACAAAGGCACTTACACCACTTCCTGAAAAGTTCCATGGTTTAACTGATAAAGAAGAAAGATACAGAAGAAGATATGTTGACCTGATCATGAATGAAGATGCAAAGAAAGTTGCTTTCATGAGACCACGTATCTTAAGTGCTATCAGAACATTCTTAGGCGAAAAGGAATTCACTGAAGTTGAAACACCAGTACTTACTACATTACTTACTGGAGCAAGTGCAAGACCATTTGTTACTCACCACAATGCTCAGGACTTAGATATGTACTGCCGTATTGCGCTTGAACTGAATCTTAAGAGATTACTTGTCGGTGGTATGGAAAAGGTATATGAGATTGGCCGTACATTCCGTAATGAAGGTATGGACTCTCAGCATAATCCTGAATTTACAATGATGGAACTATATGAAGCATACTCTAATCTTGAAGGTATGATGGACCTGACAGAAGAGATGTACAAATATATTGCAGACAAGGTATGCGGAAAGAGAAACTTCACATATCTTGGTCAGGAAATCTCTTTAGATGGTAACTGGAAGAGAGTTTCAATGACTGATGCGATTAAAGAAAAAACAGGTATCGACTTCAAGAAAGAAATGACTCTTGAAGAAGCAACTGCTTTGGCAAAAGAACATCACATTGAAGTTGAAAAGCACTTCACTGTTGGTCATATCATCAATGCATTCTTCGAGAAGTATGTTGAAGAAACACTTATTCAGCCTACATTCTTATATGGCCATCCAGTAGAGATTTCACCTCTTACCAGAGCAAACATGGAAGATCCTAGATTTGTAGACAGATTTGAACTGTTCATCTCAGGACACGAGTGTGCAAATGCCTATACAGAACTTAATGACCCAATCGATCAGCTTAATAGATTTGAAGCTCAGCTTAAGGCTAAGGAACTTGGCGATGATGAAGCAAACGATATCGATATGGACTTCGTAGAAGCTCTTGAATATGGCATGCCTCCAGCAGGCGGTATCGGTTATGGAATCGATAGACTGGTAATGCTGTTCACTGAACAGGATTCAATCAGAGATGTAATTCTCTTCCCAACAATGAAGGAAAGAGGATAATCAAAACAATCAAAAAACAACTTCATTTGAACTAGTCAACTATTTGTAGACAGTTTATAAAAAGTGCTCAAACCCCAGTTCAATCTTATATTGGATTGGGGTTTTATAATTTAAGGCATATGCTGGTCTAATATAGTTGTAATAATGAATATATTGTTCAATTGTTTCTTGAACGTTATTAGAATGTTTTAAGTCAAAATCTTGAAATAACTCTTCTTTAATCCACCCATTAAGCGATTCGTTAACTGGGTTGTCAGTGGGTGTGCCTGCACGAGACATAGAGTGTTGTATACTATTAATTGATAAGAGTTCGTTATAGCTCTTTGAGGAATAAACTGAGCCTTGATCTGTGTGAAGGATACTTAAGCTTGTTTGTTCCTTTTTTA